>NZ_JAAKNE010000057.1:0-26245 GCF_049170755.1 Aeromonas sp. 604176 | reverse complement strand
GAAGCGAGCCCTGAGATGAGTCATCCCTGACCCCTTGAGGGTCCTAAAGGGCCGTTGGAGACCACAACGTTGATAGGCGGGGTGTGTAAGTGCAGCGATGCATTGAGCTAACCCGTACTAATTACCCGTGAGGCTTAACCATACAACACCCAAGAAGTGTTCTAAGGCTTGTAGCGAATGAACGAACTACTCAAATTCAGTGGTAATGACAAAGCAAACTAGCCAAGTTGTTATTCACATCAGCTTTCCAAGATTGAAGAATTTGCCTGGCGGCCATAGCGCCGTGGAACCACCTGATCCCATGCCGAACTCAGAAGTGAAACGCGGTAGCGCCGATGGTAGTGTGGCATTCGCCATGCGAGAGTAGGACACTGCCAGGCACCCAATTAAACGGTGATGTGAAAACACATAGCCGGCTGCGAGGATGACACCTCATAAGAAGCAGCAGAAGATTTAGCGAAAGCTAACCGAATGCGGAGCGGTAGTTCAGTCGGTTAGAATACCGGCCTGTCACGCCGGGGGTCGCGGGTTCGAGTCCCGTCCGCTCCGCCACTAATTTGAAGGCCTTCCCTGATGGGAAGGCCTTTTTGCTATGGGTGGTTTTATCAAGTGACCCACAGGTTTGCACACCAGAACCAACACAAAGCCCAGTCTGACGACCGGGCTTTGGTGTTTTTAGTGTGTTAAACCAGCCAATGGCTGGCTTTTACCTGTCGGAAGGATCGTAAGACAGCCGGTTATTTCCACCATTTTCTGGCTATATCCGAGCCTTATCAGCCATTTGAGCGAGTTTACAGGCGGCCAAATCAGCCTTCTGCTGGTTGCAGGGCAGTTCCATATTGACCACCCCCTCGTCCATCTGCACATCGATCTTGAAGCCAAGCCGTTTGGCGAGGTTGACCATGCCGCGATTGCTGGGCATGGTCATGCCGGATAGCTGGCCAATCCCCTGCTCTTTGGCGTAACGGATGATCTTCTCCATCATCAATTTGCCGAGCCCCACCCCTTTCAAGTCCGATCGCACCAGAATGGCAAACTCGGCATCGCTCAGGTCCGGGGTCGAGATAGCGCGTACCACGCCGAGGATTTGATCCTGCAGCTCGCCATCTTGCCCCACCGCTACGAAGGCCATCTCCCGGTCGTAATCGATCTGGGTCATGCGGGCCAGCTCTTCGTGACCCAGTTCGCCGACATCGGCGAAGAAGCGTTTGTACCTGTCTTCATCAGAGACTTGCAGCACGAACTGCTTGTGAGCCGGTTCATCTTCCGGCCGGATTGGGCGCAGCAGGATATGGCGCTGATCTTTAAGCCAGGCACCCTCCTCCAGTTCGGTGGGATAGGGGCGGATCGCCAGTCGGTTGATTATCGGGATGGCGGGGTCAGTCAGTGTGAGGCTGGCATCCAGTACCACCATCTCGGTACCGCATGCTTGCAGCGGGTGCAGGTCCAGCTCCTGAATCTCCGGAAAGGCGAGCAATAGCTCTGAGAGCTGGCAAAGCACTTGGCCCAAGGCATCGATATCCAGTCGTTCCGGTGTGGCCTGCTCACGGATCTTGCGGCTCTTGAGTGCGCCGATGATCTGGTAACGGGCCAGTGCCTGATTGAGCGGTGGCAAGGCAGCCACCATCTCCTGCGGTTCGGCGCCCGACTCACCCAGCAGGATGACGGGGCCAAAGATGGCGTCTTGCTGGATCCGCACCCGCAGCTCCAGGCCGCCGCTGCGGCGGGCCATGCGTTGCACCAGCAAGCCTTCGATGCGGGCGCCCGGATCGTGTTGTCTGACCCGATCCAGAATGGCATCTGCGGCTTGCGCCACTTCTGCCGAGGTGCGCAGATTGAGCACCACCCCGTGTACGGCAGACTTGTGTTGGATGTCGGGTGAGCGCAGTTTCACTGCCACCGGATAGCCGATCTGCTCGGCGGTCAGGGTCGCCTCGATGGCATCGGTGACGATCCAGGTTGGCAGGGTCGAGAGGCCGGCAGCCTGCAAAATTGGATGCACCAGATGGGTATCCAGCCTCAGCTGCTTGCGCTCCTGCGCCTGACGGACCAGATGTTGGCAGAGCTCGACATTGAGCTGGTTGCCATGCAGTGATGCCGGTGTCTCCATCAATTGCTTCTGGTTGCGGCGGTATTCCACCATGTGCATGAAGGCGGCCATGGCACTTTCCGGCGTGCGATAGGTCGGGAAACCTGCCTCGGTAAAGAGTTTGCGACCCTCCTGCGCCGAGTATTCGCCCGCCCAGTTGGTGAGGATATTGAAACGGCGCGCTCTGGGATGCTGTTTCAGATGGGCGATAAGATGGCTGGCCAGCGGTGCATTCGGTGCTGTGAGCGAGGGTGCGTGGATAATCAGGATGGCGTCGATACCATCCTCCTGCAACACGCTGTCCAACGCCTCCTGATAGGTGGCGATGGTGGCATCGCTGCCGATGTCGAGCGGCGGGCGAGCCAGCTTGCCGCCACGCTCCAGCAGCACATCCACCGCCATATTGGCCAGCCCGCGGCCGTTGGAGATGATGGCGAGCCGCTCCCCCTTGAGGGTCATGGAGTGGCTCAGTGTTTCCACTGCGGCAAACAGCTCGTGGGTATCCCGTACCCGCAGCATACCGGCGCGGCGGATAGCGGCGTCATAGACATTGTCGAGGCCGTGGGCCGGATCGTGGCGCCCGCTTTTCAGTACCAGGATCGGCTTGTTGCGCGAGGCGGCCCGCGCCGCCGAGAGAAAGTGGCGGGCGTCGTGCAGCTTGTCCATATAGATCAAGATGGCACGGGTGACGCTGTCGCGGGAGAGCTGATCCAGCAGCTGGCCGAAGTCGATATCGCAGTGATCGCCAAGTGAGATAAAGGCGGAAAAGCCCAGTTCATGCTGCTTGGCCCAATCCAGAATGGTGGTGCTGACGGCGGCGGATTGCGAGAGAAAGGCGACCTGCCCCGGCTTGGCGGCAATGGGTGAAAAGCTGGCGTTGATCCCTTGGCCGGGTAGCAGCATTCCCATGCTGTTGGGGCCGAGCAGGCGAATGCCGTATTGTTGGCAGACCCGTTTCAGCTCCAGCCGCTCCTCGGGGGAAAAGTCGGCGGCCAGTATGATGGCCGCCCCCGCCCCCTTCTGGCCAAGCGCTTCCAGCAACGGCAAGACCCGCTCCCGCCTGGTGCAGATGATGGCGAGATCCGGGGTTAGCGGCAGGCTGGCGATATCGGGATAGGCCAGCACGCCGGCGATGGCTTTGTTACGCGGGGTGACGGGGAGGATGGGCCCTTTGAAGTGGCCCGCCAGCAGGTGGCGCACGATCACATGACCCGCCTTGAGCGGGTCGGTCGAGGCGCCGATCACGGCGATTGAGTGGGGTTTGAACAGCCGATCCAGACCGCTTGCTTTCATGGGCACTCCCGACAGAAGGGGGAAGATACCAGTCTAATACGCCTTTGCTGCGGGTTCTGTGACCGGATCCTGATCACCGTTTGTTCAGGGCGTTGGCACGCAGATAAAAGCGCAGTTCTCCTTGCACCCGGCGAATGGCTCCCAGGTGGCGTTCCTGCAGATAGATATCCTGCTCCCGGTCGAGCGTCGTGCTGGGCACGCCCATGCTTTGCAGATACTCGTCAAACAGGGTTGAACCCTTGATCTCTACCAGATGCTGTTTCATGGCTCTCCTCCCTGCGCCTTGGCGTTTGTTGATGAACGACCAGTCTGCGATGACCTGCCGGGTTTGCCTATTGTCACTTTTGACACGAGATTTGACACGAGAGCGCTCACACATCTTTCAGAGAGGGCGTCGTTGAGGTGCTGGCTGACGTTATAGCATGGCGAGGAGCATGAGGCACGGATGGTGCGCAGGATGATCAGAGTCTGGTGGTGGTGCATGGCACTGTGGACGGTTGGCGCAACGGCAGCCGAGCAGCCTATCCGCGCCTGGAATCTGCTGCTGGATCACCCCAACCCCGCCGTCGTCCAGTTGTTGCGCCTCTCCCTCGATCTCACCGTGCCCGAATATGGCCCCTATCAGCTTGTATCCAGCCCGCAAATGGAGCAGGGGCGGGCGGTGAAGGAGCTGCGCAGCGGTGAGCTGGTTCAGGTCGGTGTCTTTGCCCCCGATGGTGCGCGAGAGCGGGAGTTGCTGGCAATCCACATTCCGCTGGCCAAGGGGCTGCTGGGGTGGCGGGTGTGTCTGGTTCGGCAGGGGGATGAGGGGCGTTTTGCCGCGATCGGGTCGTTGGCAGACTGGCATCGCGCCGGGCTCTCCATCGGTCAGCACAGATCTTGGCCAGACACCCAGTTGCTGCGGGCTAAC
Organism: Aeromonas sp. 604176; assembly: GCF_049170755.1. NCBI lineage: Bacteria > Pseudomonadati > Pseudomonadota > Gammaproteobacteria > Aeromonadales > Aeromonadaceae > Aeromonas > Aeromonas sp. 604176. The sequence continues at coordinate 21,953 of NZ_JAAKNE010000057.1, read as the reverse complement.
GGCCTCAAGGTGACGGTGGGCAATCTTTATGAGGCGCTCTTCAACATGCTGCGCAAGAAGCGTTTTGACTGCTTCCTTCGATCGGTCATCGAGGTCGAGGATGAGCTAAGGCAGCATCCGGATCTCGCCATCGAGCCCCATCTGGTGTTTCGCTATCCGCTGGCGCTGCTCTTCTTTGTTTCGCCCAAATATCCGGAGCTGGCGCAGCGCATCGAGCTTGGCCTGCAGCGGGCGCGGCAGTCTGGTGCTTTTGACCGGGTCTTTGAAGAGGGATTTGGCAGCACCATTCGGCGGCTGAAACTGGATGAGCGGGTGCGCCTCGAGCTGAACAACCCTGATCTGCCGTTGTCGAGTCGCAAGATGATGGCCGACCCGACGCTCATCTACCAGCCCGTCTCAGCGCAGTGAGTTCTGGTTCTGCGCTGTATCCCAGAAGGCGCGGATCAGCGGCTCTTCCAGTCGCTTCTTGAGTACCCCGATCCCCACATCAAATGGCTTGAAGGCGGGTTTGAGGTCGATGATCCGCACCTTGTCGCCGAGCGGGCTATGGTCGATCACCGCTGCCGGCACCAGCCCCACGCCACAGCCGAGCGCCACCATGGCGACAATCCCCTCGTTGCCCGCCACTTCGGCATAGATGTTGGGCGCTATCCCCTTGTTGCGAAACCACTGATCGCTGCGTTTGCGGGCCAGCCCCTGCTCGGAGAGGATGACTGGCAGCTGCTCCCAGTCCGGCTCCCCCTGACGGAACCACTGGTTGAGCTGTGGGGCATTGCGCGGCGCAATAAAGACCAGTGGCACCAGCTGCAGGCTGGCGAACTCCAGCTTGGCGGGCAGAGCATCGGGGCGGGCGGCGATGGCGAGATCGGCCTCGTCGGCCAGGATCTTGTCCACCGCCAGCGCAGGGTCGCCAGTCTCCAGCTTGATCTCCAGCTGGGGGTAGCGGCGGCGAAAGCGCTCCAGTACTTCGGGCAGCAGAAAGTAGCTGGCGGTGACCGAGCAGAAGACCCGCAGCCGCCCCTGCAACGGTTCATCGCTGCGTTTGAGCTCCTGCTTGAGCTGGCGCCACTCCTGCAACAGGCCGCCGCCGAATTCGCGCAGCTTCTCGCCGGCGGGGGTGAGGCGCACCGAGCGGTTGTCCCGTTCGAACAGGATGCAGCCGGTCTCCTGCTCCAGCCGCTGGATGGCGCGGCTCAGGGTGGAGGGGCTGACCGCCATGGCATCGGCGCTCTTGCCGAAGTGGAGGGAGTCGGCGAGGTGGAGAAACAGCTCGAGATTGCGAAGGTCCATCTTTCAGCTCCTGGCGCGGCTGGTGTGCCCGATATCCAGCGGTTGGCGGCTTGTTTCTGCCATCTCGCGGTACATTCAGCAGGCAATTATGAAGGGTGATCGTTTCAGTTATTGCAACATACTGTTTCGAATATATCAGTTCAGGCAATAAGTGTCCCGCGCTATAGTGGTTCAGACAACGCCGCTATCCGGCATGGAATCAATCGAACGGAGCAATCACCATGGCTAACTATTTCAACACCTTGAACCTGCGTCAGCAGTTGGCCCAACTGGGCAAGTGTCGTTTCATGCAGCGCGAAGAGTTCGCGGACGGCTGCAACGTGCTGAAGGGCAAGAAGGTGGTGATTGTGGGCTGCGGTGCCCAGGGTCTGAACCAGGGTCTGAACATGCGCGACTCCGGGCTGGATATCTCCTACGCCCTGCGCAAGGCCGCTATCACCGAGAAGCGCGCCTCCTGGCAGAAGGCTACCGACAACGGCTTCGCGGTCGGCACCTATGAAGAGCTGATCCCGACCGCCGATCTGGTGCTGAACCTGACTCCGGACAAACAGCACTCTGACGTGGTGAAAACCGTGATGCCGCTGATGAAGCAGGGCGCCGCGCTGGGCTACTCCCACGGCTTCAACGTGGTGGAAGAGGGTCAGCAGATCCGCTCCGACATCACGGTTGTGATGGTTGCGCCCAAGTGCCCGGGTACCGAAGTGCGTGAAGAGTACAAGCGCGGCTTCGGCGTACCGACCCTGATCGCCGTTCACCCGGAAAATGACCCGAAAGGCGAAGGCATGGCCATCGCCAAGGCGTGGGCCTCTGCTACCGGCGGCGACCGTGCCGGGGTGCTGGAGTCCTCCTTCGTGGCGGAAGTGAAATCTGACCTGATGGGCGAGCAGACCATCCTCTGCGGCATGCTGCAAGCCGGTTCCCTGCTCTGCTACGACAAGCTGGTTGCCGAAGGCACAGACCCGGCCTACGCCGGCAAGCTGATCCAGTTCGGTTGGGAGACCATCACAGAAGCCCTGAAACAGGGTGGTATCAGCCTGATGATGGACCGCCTCTCCAACCCTGCCAAGCTGCGCGCCTTCGAGCTCTCCGAGCAGCTCAAGACCCTGATGCGCCCGCTGTTCGAGAAGCACATGGATGACATCATTGCCGGTGAGTTCTCCCGCGGCATGATGGCCGACTGGGCCGAAGATGATGTCAAACTGTTCACCTGGCGTGAAGAGACCGGCAAGTCCGCCTTCGAAAACGCCCCGGCGTTCGCTGGCAAGATTGCCGAGCAGGAGTACTTCGACAATGGCGTGGTGATGGTGGCCATGGTCAAGGCGGGTGTCGAGCTGGCGTTCGAAACCATGGTGGCCTCCGGTATCTACGAGGAGTCTGCCTACTACGAATCCCTGCACGAGCTGCCGCTGATTGCCAACACCGTTGCTCGCAAGCGTCTGTACGAGATGAACGTGGTCATCTCCGATACTGCCGAGTACGGCAACTACCTGTTCGCCAACGCCGCCGTACCCTTGCTGCGCGAGCACTTCATGCCGACCCTGAAAGCGGGCGATCTGGGTGCCAGCAAGGCGGAAGGACAGAGCGTGGATAACCTGGCGCTGTTGGCGGCCAACGAAGCGACTCGTAACCACCCGATCGAGAAGATCGGCCAGGTACTGCGCGGTTATATGAAAGACATGAAACGCATCGCCGTCGGCGGTTAAGCCTGCATCGGGCTGGATGATGAAGGGGCGGGGATGACGATCCCCGTCGCCGGTCGGACTGGACACCCGACCGGCCAGCCAGAAAAATCAGCCTGACAGTCATAAAAGATGGTCATAAAAAAGCCCCGCTCATCGAGCGGGGCTTTTGCATTCAGGAAGGCCGGATAAATCAGGCTTTCCACGCTTTCCAGGTGTTGATCAGACCGTTGGTGGAGCAGTCGTGGCTGGTGACAGCCTCGTTGTTGCCCAGCTCCGGCAGGATCTTGTTGGCCAGCTGTTTGCCCAGCTCCACACCCCACTGGTCGAAGGAGAAGATGTTCCAGATTGCGCCCTGTACGAAGATCTTGTGCTCGTACATGGCGATCAGGGCACCCAGGGTTTTCGGGGTCAGGCTCTTGAACAGGATGGAGTTGGTCGGGCGGTTGCCTTCGAACACCTTGAACGGCACCAGATCCTTGACCTGCTCCAGCGTTTTGCCAGCAGCCAGGAACTCGGCTTCGACCTCTTCCTTGCTCTTGCCGAAGGCCAGCGCCTCGGTCTGGGCGAAGAAGTTGGCCAGCAGTTTCGGGTGGTGGTCACCTATCGGGTTGTGGCTGATGGCCGGCGCCAGGAAGTCACAGGGGATCAGCTTGGTGCCCTGGTGGATCAGCTGGTAGAAGGCGTGCTGGCCGTTGGTGCCCGGCTCACCCCAGATGATGGGGCCAGTCTGGTAGTCAACCGGCTTGCCGTTGCGATCCACGTACTTGCCGTTGGACTCCATGTTGCCCTGCTGGAAGTAGGCAGGGAAGCGGTGCATGTACTGGTCGTACGGCAGGATGGCTTCGGATTCGGCACCGTAGAAGTTGTTGTACCACAGGCCAATCAGCGCCAGCAGCACCGGCACGTTCTGCTCATAGGAGGCAGTGGCGAAGTGCATGTCCATCTCGAAGGCGCCTTGCAGCAGGGCTTCGAAGTTCTCGAAACCGACAGACAGGGCGATGGGCATGCCGATGGCAGACCAAGAGGAGTAGCGGCCGCCAACCCAGTCCCAGAACTCGAACATGTTGTTGGTGTCGATGCCGAACTCGGCCACGGCCTTGCCGTTGGTGGAGAGCGCGGCGAAGTGCTTGGCAACGTGGGCCTTGTCACCGGCGATGTTGATGAACCAGTCGCGGGCGGTCAGGGCGTTGGTCATGGTCTCCTGGGTGGTGAAGGTCTTGGAGGCCACCAGGAACAGGGTGGTTTCCGGATCGATCTTCTTCAGGGTCTCAGCGATGTGGGTGCCATCGACGTTGGAGACGAAGTGCATCTGCAGGTGGTTTTTGTAGGGACGCAGTGCCTCGGTGATCATCACCGGGCCGAGATCGGAACCACCGATACCGATGTTGACCACGTGCTGGATCGCTTTGCCGGTGTAGCCTTTCCACTCGCCTCCGATTACCTTCTCGCAGAAGCCTTTCATCTTGGCCAGTACGGCGTTCACTTCCGGCATCACGTCCTTGCCGTCGCACTCGATGGGGCGGTCGGAGCGGTTGCGCAGGGCCACGTGCAGTACGGAGCGGCCTTCGGTCATGTTGATCTTGTCGCCATTGAACATGGCATCGATCGCGCTGCGAAGATCGGTCTCTTTGGCCAGATCAACCAGCAACTTGAGGGTTTCTTCGGTGATCAGGTTCTTCGAGTAATCAACCAGGATGTCGCCGCCGAAGGTGAGGGAAAACTTGTCAAAGCGCTTCGGGTCCTGCGCGAACAGATCCTTGAGTCGGGTCTCTTTGTTTGCTGCAAAGTGGGCTTCCAGTGCCTGCCAGGCCTGGGTTTGGGTTGGATTGATATTTTTCATAGGATTCCTGAAATGCCAAGTTGTGTTTGAACCTTGCAGGCAAGGTCCCGCCAAACCTTATTATCCGAGCATTATACCGAGCCGATCGGGCGGCCCGTGTAACAGATTTTTACCGATTGTCTTTTACCGCAATGGGTCACTGTCGGGAGCATACAACCAGAACATTGGGATTATGTGTCACGAAAGCAAGGCGGATCTTGCGCTTGCTCATGATTGGGGCCACCCCGATAGCCTGAAATTGTTTTCATCCGGTTGGCGTGGTTATGCACCGACATGGCCATGGGCTGGGGCCAGAAACGACAATGCCAGCCCGAAGGCTGGCATTGTCTGTTGCAGCAGAACCGCGATCACGCCTGCGGTTTTTGCATGTGCATCACCATCTGCGGGAAGGGGATCTCGATGCCTTCGGCATCAAAGGTCAGTTTCACCTTCTCGTGGAAGTCGAACCAGACACCCCAGTAGTCAGCGGTTTTCACCCAGGGGCGCACCACGATATTGACCGAGGAGTCGGCCAGCGCGGCGACGGCGATGGTGGCTGCCGGATCTTTCAGGATGCGCGGCTCTTCGCTTACCAGACGCTCCAGGATCTGTTTGGCCTTGCGCAGGTCAGAACCGTAGCCGATGCCAAAGGTCATATCGACGCGGCGGGTATCCATACGCGAGTAGTTGACGATGGTGCCGTTGAGGATGGCGGAGTTCGGTACTACCACCATCTTGTTGTCACCTGAGGTGAGGGTAGTGGTAAAGAGCTGAACGGACTGCACCACACCCGCGGTGCCCGCCACTTCGATAAACTCGCCCGCCTTGATGGGGCGGAAGATGATCAGCAGGAAGCCGGCAGCGAAGTTGGAGAGCGAGCCCTGCAGCGCCAGACCGATGGCCAGACCGGCGGCACCGATAATGGCGACGAAGGAGGCTGTCTGCACGCCGACACGGCCCAGCGCGGCGATCACCACGAACACCAGAATGGCGTACTTGAGGATGCTGCCGACGAAGTGGGTGACTGTGGTGTCCAGCTTGCGGGCCTGCATCACCTTGACCACGCCACCGCTGATGAGGTTGGCGGCGATATAGCCGACCAGCAGGGTCAGCAGGGCGGCGGCGATATTGACGCCGTATTCGATCAGCAGTCCCTGATTATTGACCAGCCAGGTCTGCGCTTCGGTAATGATTTCGGGTTCCATAGGATGTCCTGTCAGGTTCTAAAAGGTTTATGGTGGATAAATCTAACACCGCAGCGCGACAGTACGGGTCGCATCTGGTACTTCTTTTCTGCCATAAAAACCTGCCATAAAAAAGAAGGGAGGCCAAAGCCTCCCTTCTTTTTGCTGAATGACGCGAAAAAACCATCAGCTCTGCAGCAGTTGGCTGCGGATAAATTGCCACTGATCTTCGAAACCGGCGGTCGGCTTGAGCTTGAACTCGGAACGGACAAACTGGCTGATACGACCTTCGGTGTAGGCCAGCAGCAGATTGGCCAGCATGGTCTCGTCGAGCTGGAAGCCTTGACCCTCGCGCAGCCGCTTCTCGCGCAGCACCTGCTTGATCTGGGTCTCCAGCTTGTCAAACAGGATGCTGATGCGATCCCGCAGCCGATCGTGCTCACCCAGCAGGGCGTCACCATTGAGGATGCGGGTGATGCCGGGATTGCGCTCGGCGAACACCAGCAGCAGCTGCAGGATATGGTGGCAGCGCGCCATGGTGTCCTTCTCTTCCGCCATGATCAGATTGACCCGTGACAGCAGGGAATCCTCGATAAAGTCGATCAGCCCCTCGAACATCCGCGCCTTGCTTGGAAAGTGTCGATAGAGGGCTGCTTCAGAGACGCCGACCTCGGCCGCCAGACGGGCCGTGGTGATGCGCTGCCCCGGACTGGTTTCCAGCATATGGGCGAGCGCTTGCAGGATCTGATCGCGCCGACTCTGTTTCTGATTACTGCTTGCCATGGATTCCCCTAAAAAAACAATGGCTTGATTCTGTTATTAAGCACCGCCTATCAGGCTGGTGTGGTCTGTTATTGGCGACCAGAAGAACCAAAACCGCCTTCACCCCGTTCGCTCTGATTGAACTCATCGACCAGTTGGAAGCTGGCCTGAACTACCGGCATGATCACCAGCTGGGCGATGCGCTCGCCGGGTTGCATGGTGAACTCATCCTTGCCGCGGTTCCAGACCGAGACCATCAGCTGACCCTGGTAATCGGAATCGATGAGACCGACCAGGTTGCCCAGCACGATGCCGTGCTTATGGCCGAGGCCGGAGCGGGGCAGGATGGTGGCACACAGACTCGGATCCTGGATGTGAATGGCCAGACCGGTCGGCACCAGGGTGGTATCACCCGGAGCCAGAGTCAGCGGCGCATCCAGCAGTGCGCGCAGATCCATGCCGGCAGAGCCCGGTGTTGCGTAGGCGGGCAGCGGGAACTCGGTACCGATACGGGCATCCAGAATCTTCAGTTCAATTTGTGTAGTCATGAATCGCTTTTTCAGTTGGATCTTGTATTGGCGCCCCTCTTGGCAGGCGGGGTGCCGTGAGTCTTGTTCTGTCGGGACGCTCAGTGCCGGTAGTGGCGCGCAATCAGGGCGATCAGGTGACGGGCCAGCGTCAGCTTGTCGGCCAGCGGCAGCGGGGCCTGGCCCCCTTGCCAGAACACGGTCAGGGCGTTGTCATCGGCGTTGAAGCCTTGCCCCTCGCGGGACACATCGTTGGCGGCGATCATGTCCAGCCGCTTACGCTGCAACTTGTCGAGGGCGTATTGTTCCACATCCACGGTTTCGGCGGCAAATCCGACGGTGAAGGGTTTGTCTGAAAGGGCACCGACGGCCGCGATGATGTCGGGGTTTTTCACCAGCTTCACCACCATCTGGTCGTTGTCGCCGGTTTTCTTGATCTTCTGGCTGGCGACCTGTTCGGGACGGTAGTCGGCTACCGCGGCGCAACCGATGAAGAGGTCGCACTCGCCCACCCGGCTCATCACAGCCTGATGCATCTGCTCCGCGCTCTCCACATCGACACGGGTAACGCCCGCAGGCGTCGCCAGCGTCACCGGCCCGCTCACCAGCGTCACTTCGGCACCCGCTTCACGGGCAGCTCGGGCGATGGCGTAGCCCATCTTGCCGGAGCTGTGGTTGCTGATGTAGCGCACCGGATCCAGTGCCTCGCGGGTTGGCCCTGCGGTGAGCAGCAGCTTGACGCCTGCCAGCAAGGGCTCGGCGGCCAGCTGCTGACAGCAGCGATCCACCAGTTCGAGGGGGGCCAGCATCCGGCCCGGGCCCACATCGCCACAAGCCTGGCTGCCAGCATCCGGCCCCCACAGCAGAATGCCGCGGCTGGCCAGGGTCTTGAGGTTGGCCTGGGTCGCGGCGTTGAGATACATCTGCTGGTTCATTGCTGGTGCCAGCGCGATGGGCGCCGGAGTGGCCAGACAGAGGGTGGTCAGCAGTTCGTCGGCCATGCCTGCAGCCATCCGCGCCATCAGGTTGGCGCTGGCGGGGGCGATCAGCACCAGATCGGCCCACTTGGCCAGCTCGATATGGCCCATGCCCGCCTCGGCAGAGGGGTCCAGCAGGCTGTAGGCCACCGGATGACCGGAGACCGCCTGCAGGGTCAGCGGGGTGATGAACTCCTTGGCGGAGCGGGTCATCACCACCCGCACTTCGGCGCCCTGATCTTTCAGGCGGCGTACCAGCTCGGCACTCTTGTAGGCGGCGATCCCGCCACTGACACCCAACAGGATGCGTTTATCGGCCAATCTCATCTGCTGTTTCTCTATCCGGCTCATTCTGACTGGTCGGCTAAGATACCACAGGCAATGAATGACGACAGGGGTTGGCATCAAGGGGTGTGGTCGGGCGCGCGCAATTTTTTGCTATGTTTTTTCTCAACAGGGATGAGGGAGAGACAAATGAGCATCAAAGAGTGGCCGGAAGATGAACGCCCCAGAGAGAAGCTGCTGCGTCAGGGGCCCGCGGCGCTCTCCGATGCCGAGCTGCTCGCCATCTTTCTGCGCACTGGCGTCAATGGCCTGAGTGCAGTGGATCTTTCACGTAATCTATTGAATCAATTCGGCTCTTTGCGCAGCTTGCTGGGGGCGGATCAACGGGCATTCTGCGAGGCGCACGGCCTTGGCCCGGCCAAATATGCCCAGCTACAAGCGGTGCTGGAGATGGCCAGACGCCATCTGGCCGAGCAGTTGCAACGGGGCGATGCCCTCACCTCGCCCCAGCTGACCCGGGACTATCTGCAGGCCCAACTGCGGGATCGGCCACGCGAGGTGTTTGCCCTGTTGTTGCTCGACAATCAGCACAGAGTCATTCAATTTGTTGAGCTTTTTTTCGGCACCATCGACTCGGCGAGCGTCTGGCCAAGAGAAATCGTGCAGATCGCGCTCAAACATAATGCAGCCGCAGTGATTCTGGCGCATAATCACCCGTCCGGCGTCGCCGAGCCCAGCAGGGCCGACCGCCAGATCACGGATCGGATCACGGCCGCTTTGGCCCTGATCGATATCAGAGTGCTGGATCACTTGGTGATCGGTGACGGCATCACGGTTTCTTTTGCCGAGCGCGGTTGGCTATAACTGTGCTCTGGCACCGTATTAGTTGATCTTTGATCACGGATGCTGTATAAAATGCCGCCTTCTGTTTGCCCCGCAATCGAAGGCCAGCGGGGCAGATATTTGCTCGAGCAATGAAGTAAGATTTGGAGAGACTGACATGTCTAGAGTATGCCAAGTAACCGGCAAGCGCCCGGCAGTTGGTAACAACCGTTCGCACGCTAACAACGCTACCAAGCGTCGTTTCCTGCCGAACCTGCACACTCACCGTTTCTGGGTTGAGAGTGAAAAACGCTTCGTAAGCCTGCGCGTATCCGCAAAAGGCATGCGTATCATCGACAAGCGTGGCGTTGAAGTGGTTCTGGCTGAACTGCGCGCCAGCGGTGTTAAGGTATAAGGAATTAGATCATGGCTAAAGGTATTCGCGAGAAAATTCGCCTGAACTCCAGCGCCGGTACTGGTCACTTCTATACCACTACCAAAAACAAGCGCACCATGCCCGAAAAAATGGAGATCAAAAAGTTTGATCCCGTTGTTCGTCAGCATGTGATCTACAAGGAAGGCAAAATCAAGTAATTACTTGATGCTGCATTCCCAAAAACCCGGCTTCGTGCCGGGTTTTTTTATGCGTCGAATTCAGTACACTGCCGGTTCAAAGGGAGACTTGCCATGTTCAAATTGAGCCGCAAAGGCTGGAATAACGTGATCATCGTGGTGGTGCTGATCGTGATCACCCTGTTGCATCGTATGGAGTTGGCCCAGCAGGAGAATAGCGCCAAGCGGGCTCGCCCCTTGCTGCCTGATGCGGCTGTGGTGCTCACCTGGCAGGGGCCGAGCTGGCAGATTGAGCGGATCGGTCAGGGCTGGCGCAGCGGGCCGGATCTGGGGCTCGACAGCGCGCAGCTGGATGCCCGTCTGGCACGTTGGCAGGGCTGGTTTTTACCCCCCGGTGAAGCGGTACGCGGTGCGCCGGTGACCATCAAGGTGTGGATTGCCGGCCAGAACGATCCGGTCGAGATCGGCCTCTATCAGAATAGCGGTCAGTATGGTGCCCAGCTGCCGTCCGGTCTCTGGCTCGCCCTCACAGCCGAGCAGTATCGCGATCTGCTGCGCCCTGCCCCCTGAGTTCCTTTTCCTTGTGAGGTACCCATGCCTGAATTGCCAGAAGTTGAAGTCAGCCGTCAGGGGATCTCCCCCTGGCTCACCGGTATCAAGGTGACGCGCGTGGTGGTGCGGGATGGCCGCCTGCGCTGGCCGATCCCCGGTGAGATTCAGGAGCTGGTGGACCTCACCATCCATCGGGTGCGCCGCCGTGCCAAATACCTGCTGCTGGAGACCGATTTCGGCACCGCCATCCTCCATCTGGGGATGTCCGGCAGCCTGCGGGTACTGGATATCGGCACCCCGGCCGAGAAGCACGACCATGTGGATATCGAGCTGGAGAATGGCAAGCTGCTGCGGCTCAACGATCCGCGCCGCTTCGGCGCCCTGCTCTGGACCAGGGAACCGGCCGAAGCCCACGCGCTGCTCGCCAAGCTGGGGCCCGAGCCGCTCACCGATGCCTTCAGTGCTGATTACCTGCAGGGGCGTGCCAAGGGGCGCAGCACTGCCATCAAGCAGTTCCTGATGGACAATCAGGTGGTGGTCGGGGTAGGCAACATCTACGCCAACGAGGCGCTCTATGCCGCCGGTATTCACCCCAAACGGGCGGCGGGCAATATCAGCGCCGAGCGGCTGGGAACCCTGGTGGCCGAGATCAAGCGGGTGTTGGCCGAAGCCATCCGGCAGGGCGGCACCACCCTCAAGGATTTCACCAGTGCCGATGGCAAGCCAGGCTATTTCGTGCAGCAGTTGCAGGTCTACGGCCGTGGCGGTCAGCCCTGTTTCCACTGTCACACCCTGCTGACCGAGACAAGAATGGGGCAGCGTACCACGGTTTTTTGCAGTCATTGCCAGCGCTGAGCGTACTTTTTTCCCCGATCCGGGGGAAGTTGTAACAGCATATTTCCAGGCTGTTGAATATTTGCGCAGTCATTACTAGTATCAGCGGCCGTTCAGGCGGTTTGAGAACTAGAAATGACTTTAAAATCAATAGACTGGGAGTATCTATCCCGGCAGGAGCGCTATTGCGCAAAATCCATGGCCCGCTTCCTCTATCCCGAGGGGTGCGAGCGCCAAACCTTCAATCGCGGCAAGTTTGTGCTGCGCAGCCTGCTCTATCGCAAGTCGTTGAGCCGGGTCTTCAGCCTGTTTCAGTGCGACTCGCTCAAGGCACTGCCAGCTGTTTATCCCGAGCTGCTCGACAAGCCGATGCGTCCCTATCGCTTCGCCTGTGCCAGCGCCCGTCAACGGGCCGAGATGCTGGAAAATCACTATCGGTTGCTGCTGGAGTGCTACCCCCAGCTGATTGATCCCCTCTATCTGGGCGAGGGGATCGAGTTGGGGCACTATCCCCAGAGTGGCTGCCGCCTTCTGCTGCGCCATGATGGCACCTTCCGCCGCGAGGCCGAGCTGGCGCTCTCCATCGTCAACGGCGAGGGGCAGCGCCTCTACAGCTGCGCCTTTTCGCTGGCGGGTAGCGTGGATCATTTGATTCTGATGATCGGCTCCATGCAGGGGCCGGAGCCTGCGGTCGAGAATGCCCAGGATCGGGTGCGCGAGCTGACCAAAGAGGGACACGGCCTGCGGCCCAAATCCCTGCTGGTGCAGCTGGTGCTGCAACTGGCGCAGAGCATGGGGGCGGCGGAGGTGCTGGCGGTGCGCAAGCGGGCCCACGTGTTTCAGGCTAGGCGCTACAGCAGCAAGCAAAAAGCCAACCTGCAGGCCGATTATGACGAGCTGTGGCAGGAGTTCGACGCCCGGGATGTGGATGCCAACTTTGTCGCCCTGCAAACCCAGCCGCGCAAGCCGCTGGAGGAGATTGCCTCCAGGAAGCGGGCCATGTATCGGCGCCGCTACGAGTGGCTCGATCTGCTGGTTCAGGAGATGAACGAGCGGTTCGCCCGTCAGGAACCGGCAAGCAGGCTGACCTCTCCATAGCGAGAGAGATACAACAAGGGCTACCCGCGGGTAGCCCTTGTCGTTTCTGCCATCAGGGGAGGAATTAGCGCTGTTGCTGTTTGGCTGCGATTGCCTGGGCTACCACGGGGTCGACAAACTGGCGGATGTCGCCACCGTGCAGCGCCACCTCTTTCACCAAGGTGGAGGAGATAAAGGAGTTCTCCTCGGCCGGGGTGAGGAAGACGCTCTCAAGCGTGGGCATCAGGCGGCGGTTCATGTTGGCCAGCTGGAACTCGTACTCGAAGTCGGAGACGGCGCGCAGGCCGCGGATCAGCACATTGGCCTGATGCTCTTTGGCGAAATCGACCAGCAGCCCGGAGAAGCCGACCACCTTGACGTTGGGAAGCTGGCTGGTCACTTGCTGGACAAGCTGGACACGTTCCGCCAGATCGAACAGCGGGCGCTTGCTCGGGCTGTTGGCGACGCCGACGATCACCTCGTCAAACAGCTTGGCGGCGCGGCCGATCAGGTCGGCATGGCCATTGGTAACGGGATCAAATGTCCCGGGATAGATCACCCTGGTAGTCATCTTTGTGGTCCTGCAACCTGGAAATTTGGTCGCATTATAAGGTCGTCGCTTGAGAATAGCAGTGCATCAGGCAAGAATACGCCATCGCGCATCAAGCCTCCTTGCATTGGTGACAGGGAGCAAAGGGATTTTTTATGAAACGTATTCTGGTCGTTCGCAATGACAAGATTGGTGACTTCATGCTGGCGTGGCCTAGCTTCGCCATGCTCAAAGGCTCCATGGAGTGTCATGTGACTGCCCTGGTTCCGGCCTACACGGCGCCGCTGGCCCGGCTCTGCCCCTGGATTGACGAGGTGATCATCGATCCGGGCGTGCGGGCCGACAAGGAGCAACAGCGAGCGCTGCTGGCGCGGATCAAGGCGGCGGCGTTCGACGCGTCCATCTGCCTCTTCTCCAACTCCCGCAACGCCATGCTGGTGTGGAAGGCGCACATCCCTTACCGGCTGGCCCCGGCGACCAAGCTGGCGCAGGTGCTCTACAACCAGCGACTGGTGCAGCGTCGCTCCCGCTCCCAGAAACCGGAGTCCGAGTACAACCTGGAGCTGATCCGCCGCTTCCTGGCCGATCAGCAGGTGGCCGTGGTGGAGCCCAAGACCCCCTTCCTGCAGTTCGATGACGAGACCCTGCTACAGGTGCGCGAGCAGTTGGCACTCAAGCTCAAGCTCGATGCCAGCCGCCCCTGGCTGATGGTGCATGCCGGTAGCGGCGGTTCGGCCAACAACCTCTCCATCGAGCAGTATGCCCGCATCATCATCAAGCTCAATCAGGCCTGCCCCGAGCTGCAGTGCGTGCTGACCGCAGGCCCGGGCGAGGAGAAGATGGCCGAACAGCTGGCGGCCGAGCTGCTGGCCCACGGCGGCAATGGCTGGATCTACCGCTCCAGCGACGGTCTGCCGATGTTCTGTCAGGTGCTGGCCAACGCAGCCCTGTTTATCGCTGGCAGTACCGGCCCGCTCCATATCGCCGGTGCGCTCGATGTGCCGACTATCGGTTTCTTCCCGATGCGCCGCTCCGCTACTCCGCTGCGCTGGAAGCCCCTCAACAGCGAAGGGCGTCACCTTGCCTTCAGCCCGCCGGAGGATAGCGACCATCCTGAGGATATGAGCCAGCTCGATCCCAAGACCATGGTGCCGGTGATGGCCCGCTGGGCGGCGCCTTTCTGGCGCAAGTAAGGTATGCAGCAATGCAAACAGGGCCCCGCAGGGCCCTGTTTCGTATGACGGTTATTCCGGCTGCTGCGGCTGCTGGCGCACCCAGAGGTCTGCGTATTTAACGAAGGTGGAGTGGGCGGAGAGGATCGCCAGCAGCAGCCCCTGCTTGCCATCGAGGAAGCCCGCTTTGAGCAGGTACATCTTGAGGAAGCAGCCGACCGCGTGGATCAGCCCCTGACTGAGAGAGCCCTTCTTGCCGCGAGCGGTGCGCTGATCGGCCCAGGCGCGGGCATAACCGGCCGATTTCACCAGATAGTGCTCCAGATCCCGATAGGTGAAGTGGAGCAGGTCGCCATGAATGTTGACGATCTTCATGTTGGCCCGTACTTCCACCTTTTCGTGCACCAGCGCCTCGTTGTAGCTGGTGAGTGCCTTGGGGTAGAGGCGCAGCACCCGATCCGGATACCAGCCGCTGTGGCGGATAAAGCGGCCAAACACCCAGGAGAGGCGCGGGATCGAGTAGATGGTATCGCTGGCCGGATTGGCCATCACCTCGGCGATGGCGGTTTTCAGCTCGGGGGTGAGCCGCTCGTCGGCATCCAGCCACAGCACCCAGTCGGACTGCACGTGGGACTGGGCCAGTCGGCGCTGCTTGCCAAAGCCCGGCCACTTGGCGTTGACGAAGAAGCGGGCGCCAAATTCGGCGGCAATGGCCGGGGTCTCGTCCTGACTGCCGGAGTCCAGAATGACGATCTCGTCCACCAGTCCGTCGAGGGAGGCGAGGCACTTGCGCAGGTTGTCGGCTTCATTCTTGACGATCAGAACGGCAGCCAGAGTCGGTTTTTTCACGAATGTGGGCTCACGGTTATTGCCCGGCTGGCGGGTCGAATGCGTATTGATGGACCATTCTAACGGAAAAACGGGTCAAAGAGAGAGCCGCCATTGCCCGTTTCTGCCAGCTGTTTACCTGTCCGGCTGGCGTTGCGTCTCTTCAGAAGACCTGTGGAAAAATGAGACGGCAGAGGTACCTGGCAAGGATCTTCTGTTATTTATCCGACCATTGCATGTGGCGCGTAATCTCGCCCAGTTGGAAGAAGATCGTCACTGGGAAAATGAGACGGCAGAGGCGATTGCCAAGGATCTTCTGTTATTTATCCAGTCATTCTTGGGGCATAATCTCGCCCAGTGATGATTAACAGCCGGGCCCGTCCCGAGAGAAGACGCGTGATGAAAATATTGGTGATCGGCCCCTCCTGGGTCGGCGATATGGTGATGTCCCAGAGCCTCTACAAGGCGATCAAGGCCAACCATCCGGAGTGCGAACTGCACGTGATGGCCCCCGCCTGGTGCTGCGCCCTGCTGGAGCGGATGCCGGAGGTGGACAAGGCGATCACCATGCCCCTTGGCCACGGTGACTTCAAGCTGGTGGCGCGCCGCCGCCTCGGCAAGCAGCTGGCGGCCGAGCAGTACGATCAGGCCATCGTCCAGCCCAACTCCATGAAGTCGGCGCTGATCCCCTGGTTTGCCCGCATTCCGGTGCGTACCGGCTGGAAGGGCGAGAGCCGCTACGGCCTGCTCAACGACCTGCGCAGCAACAAGTCCGCCTTCCCGCTGATGGTGGAGGGCTATCTGGCGCTCGCCTATCCCAAGGCGCAGATGAAGAGCCGGGCCGATATCCCGACCATTCCGCACCCGGCGCTCCACGTCGATCTGATCAACCAGAGCAAGGCACTGGAGCGGCTGGGGCTGGATAGCACCCGCCCGGTGCTGGTGCTCTGCCCCGGTGCCGAGTTTGGCCCGGCCAAGCGATGGCCGGAGGGGCACTACGCCGTGGTGGCCCAGCAGCATCTGGACGAGGGGTGGCAGGTGTGGATCTTCGGTTCCAACAAGGATGTGCCGGTTGCCAACACCATCCGGGATCGGGTCAACCTGCTGACTCGCCCCAACTGCCACGTGCTGGCGGGCAAGACCAGCCTGCACGAGGCGATCGATCTGATGGCGCTGGCCAGCCGGGTCATCTCCAACGACTCCGGTCTGATGCACATCGCCGCCGCCCTCAACCGGCCGCTAGTGGGCGTCTATGGCTCCACTTCGCCGCTCTACACCCCGCCGCTGGCGGATCGGGTCGAGATCGTTCACACCGACATCGAGTGCCGCCCCTGCTTCAAGCGCACCTGCAAGTTCGGCCATCTCAAGTGCCTGATCGACCTGGCGCCGGAGCAGGTGGTCGATGCCTGCAAGAAGCTGGAGCAGAGTCAGTAAGATGCCCTACCGCCTGCTCTACAACCTGCTGATCCATCTGGGATTGCCGCTGGCGCTGCTGGCCCTCTACAAGCCGAAGAAGGGCAAGCCCGGCTTTGGCAAGCGCTGGGCCGAGCACCTCGGGCGGCTGCCCGCCACCGGACAGGAGGCGCCGCTCTGGATCCATGCGGTGAGTGTGGGGGAGACGCTGGCCATCACGCCGCTCATTCGCGCCCTCAAGGCGGAGCGGCCCGATCTGCCGATCCTGCTCACCACTACCACCCGCACCGGTGCCGATCAGGCTGCCAAGCTGGGGGATCTGGTGATCCATCGCTACGCGCCGCTCGACTACCCCTGGGCCATTGCCGCCTTTCTCGACACCTTCAAGCCGCGCGCGCTCTGGGTGATGGAGACCGAGCTGTGGCCGAATTGGCTGGCCGCCTGTGAGGCGCGCCACCTGCCGGTGACCATCATCAACGCCCGTCTTTCCGAGCGTTCCTGCCAGCGTTATGCCCGCTTCCACGGCGCCTTCGATGCCCTGAGCCGGCCGTTGACTCATCTGCTCTGCCAGCATCAGGATGACGCCGACCGCTTCGCCCGCCTCGGCATCGATCGTTCGCGGCTGGCGGTGACCGGCTCCATCAAGTTCGATATCCAGTTTGGTGACGAGGTGCAGGCCAAAGGGCGTGCCCTGCGCCAGCAGCTGGGCGCCGAGCGGCCGGTCTGGATCGCCGCCAGTACCCATCTGGGTGAGGATGAGCAGGTGCTGGCCGCCTTCGATCTGCTGCTCAAACGCCAGCCCGACGCGCTGCTCATTCTGGTGCCGCGCCACCCCGAGCGGTTCGACCGGGTGGCCGAGCTGTGCGCCCCTTATGGCTGCGTGCGGCGCACTGATGGTGCTACGGTGAGTACCGGGGATAAGGTCTATCTCGGCGATACCATGGGCGAGCTGCCGCTGATGCTGGCGGCGGCCGATGTGGCCTTCGTCGGTGGCAGTCTGGTGAAGATCGGCGGTCACAACCTGCTGGAACCGGCGGCGCTCGGCAAGCCTTGCCTGACTGGGCCCGCCTACTTCAACTTCAGCGACATCACCCGCCAGCTGGTGGCTCAGGGTGGCGCCGCCATCGTGGCCAATGCCGCCGAGCTGGGCGAGCGGGTGAGCCAGCTGTTTGCCGACGGCAACACCCGCCGCGAGATGGGGGAGCAGGCTCGCGCCGTGGTGCTGCGCAATCAGGGAGCGCTGGCGCGCACCCTCTCGCACTGCCTCACTGCGCTGGAGAACGACTGAACCCATGACGAGCACCGCTCTGGCTCTCGATTTTCAACTGCAAAAGCGTCAAAGCAGCTGATCCCCGTTTCACACGTCATCAAAGAGGCAACCATGTTCAAGGCTCTGTTACTGGAAAACCAAGACGGCAAGACTGTTCCAACCCTGACCCGACTGACCGAGAGCCAGTTGCCGGAAGGTGAAGTGCGGGTAGCGGTCGCTTACAGCTCCATCAACTACAAGGACGGGCTGGCCATTACCGGCAAGGGCAAGATTGTGCGCCAGTGGCCACTGGTGCCCGGTATCGACTTCGCCGGTACCGTGCTCGAGTCTGCCGACAGCCGCTATCAGCCCGGCGACAAGGTGGTGCTGACCGGTTGGGGTGTGGGTGAAGGCCACTGGGGCGGCATGGCCGAACAGGCTCGGGTCAAGGGTGACTGGCTGGTGCCGTTGCCCGCCGGGCTGGATGAGCGCCAGGCCATGTGCATCGGTACCGCCGGTCTCACCGCCATGCTCTGCGTGCTGGCGCTGGAAGAGGCGGGCATTACTCCCGAAAGCGGCGAGGTGCTGGTCACCGGTGCGGCAGGCGGTGTGGGGGCCACCTCGGTCGCCCTGCTGGCGGCCCTTGGCTATCAGGTGGCGGCGCTGACCGGTCGTCCCGAAGAGCAGGGCGCCATGCTGACCGCACTGGGTGCCAGCCGCATCGTGCCGCGCAGCGAGCTGCAGGTGCCTGCCAAACCGCTGGAGAAGCAGCTTTGGGCCGCTGCCATCGATACCGTCGGCAGTCAGGTGCTGGCCAAGCTGCTGGCCCAGATGAACTATGGCGGCGCTGTGGCAGCTTGTGGGCTGGCGGGCGGTTTCGATCTGCCGACCAGTGTGATGCCCTTTATCCTGCGTAATGTGCGGTTGCAGGGGGTCGATTCGGTGATGTGCCCGTTTGAACGTCGCCAACTGGCGTGGCAGCGACTGGCACGGGATCTGCCTGCCAGCTTCTTTGAACAGGCGGTCACCGAGATTGGGCTGGAGCAGGTAGTGGAGGCCGCCGAGGCCATCACGCAAGGCCAGATCGCCGGCCGCACCTTGGTCAAACTTTGAACTCTCTCTGACTGGCGAGCCCGACAATTCTGGATAAAATTGGAGTGCGGGTGAACTATCCAAGGAGAGTGAAGATGGGTGGACACAAGCCGGATTACGACTCCTCTGATGATGATTGGGAGCCGGATTCTTGGGAAGAAGAGCTGGATCAGTGGGAAGAAGAAGGCTGGCAGGACGATGATCCCTTCGATGACCCCTTCAACAACCCGTGATCCATAGCATTGAATGAACAGGCGGGCATTGTGCCCGCCTGATTTTTTTGGTGCGCTCACAGGGTGGATGCAAGTTGCTTGTGGTCATCCCCTGGCTGGTCAAGAATGAACAGCTCAAACGACACTCAAGGATGACTATGCGACTTTCCATCATATTGCTGGCGGCCCTGCTGGGGGGCTGTGTCTCCAACGATGACCCTTGCGAGAAGGTGTGGAGCGAAGTGGGGGAGGCTGACGGCAAGCTGGGCTTCACCACCGAACGGGTTGAGTTCCATCAGGGCCAGTGTGGCAAGAAGGTGGATACCGAACTGTGGAAGCAGGGACATCAGAAGGGATTGGCATGGTATTGCCGCCCCGAGCATCTCTATCTGGCTGGCCGCTCAGGCGAGGAGTATCGCGGTGTCTGCCCGAACGATACCCAGGCGCGCAGATTGTTCGAGCAGGGACGACAGGGTTGGACCGATCAATAGTGCACTGACCGTGAGGGGTTACTCCTCTTTCAAGCGGAGTGGCAGGCAGAGGTAACCCTTGTCATTGGCGCTGCGGGCGCACTTGCCGCAGACGAATTTCGGCTTGCGAACAATTTTGCGCAACGCTTTGAGATCCGTGGGGATCTCGTGGCGACGCCACTCACACAGGGTCTTGCTGCCCATAACGACTACCTCTAAGACTCGACGGCCGTATTGTAATCGATTTTCATTTCGAGTGAATCGGTAAAGCTCGCTTATTGGCCGTTATGCCAATAAGCGATTGTTTCGGGAGGGATTACTGGTAGAGGAACTTGGTGAAGATAAGCTCGCGCACCGCTTTCTTGCCAGTCTCTTTGACCAGCAGTTCGTTGACCTTGGTTTCGCACTCCTTGCGCAACTCTTCACGGCTGACCAGGGATTTGATCTGCTCGGCGCTCTTGCTGCCCATCAAACGAATGATGGTATCTCGGATGAGCGGGTCATGCTGCTCCAGCAGCTTGAGGTCGGCTTCGTTTTCCGCCATTAGCTCCACCGTGACTCGGACATAACCGAGGGTTTTGCCGTTGCTCAGGTAGTTGGTGATGATGTCGGGGTCGAGCGCGTGGTAGGAAAAGCCCGGCTTGGCGGCTGCGGCTGCTTCTTCTCCCTCTGCGGGCGGCTCTTCTTCGGATGAGGCTTGTACATGCAGCGCACCACAGCTCAGTAACAACACCAGCAGAATTTTGAAGATCTTCATATAGATGGCTCATCAGCAAGAGATAACCCATTTTTGATGTTGCCATCGGGGCCGTCAAGCACGGATGTTCTTACATTTCGCTATTGATTTACGGATAATAAACCGGATTTTAACCTGAACACGGAAATCTCTGGATGGTGAAGCTGTGAAGTCCGAGTTGACTGTTCCTCTCACGCCGTTAAGCGGGTGGCTGGCCCCCGAATCTTGTGAATTGCCCGCCAGCTTGCGCCCCTGGCTGCTGGAGCCCGGCTCCATGACCCGGCGTCTGCGTCTGCACAATCGCCACTTTTCGGTGGAATGGCTGGGCAATCACCCGGTCGCCCTTTCTGCCGATGAGCAGTGGCTGGTGGATTCGGCCTCGCCGGCTGGTACCTGCCGCGAGGTGATCCTGCACGGGGATCGTGGGCCCGCCGTGCTGGGCTGGACCCTGTTTGCCGATGACGCGCTGCAAGGGAGCGGCATTGCCGAGCTTGGTGAGCAGCCGCTGGGTGAGCGGGTATTTGGCCATGAGCCTGCCCGCCGCGATCATCTGCAGCTGGCCCGTTTCGATATTGCCGCCAATCCCCGTTGCCCGGCCGCCACTGTCTGGGGGCGTCGTTCCCGTCTGTTTCTGGGGCAGTGGCCACTGCTGGTGCACGAGCTGTTTCTGCCCTCTCTCGTCTGTGACAAGGAGCTGGAGTGAATCTGTTAACCAAGGAGCGGGGACTTGCCTATATGCAGTTGGCCCGCGTCGACAAACCCATAGGTACTCTGCTGCTGCTGTGGCCAACCCTGTGGGCGCTCTGGCTGGCCGCTGGTGGCCTGCCCAATCTCTGGGTGCTGACCGTGTTTGTGGTCGGCGTCTTTTTGATGCGCTCGGCAGGGTGCGTGATCAACGACTATGCGGATCGCAACTTCGATGGCCACGTCAAACGCACCGCTGGTCGCCCCTTGCCTACGGGCAGAGTCAAACCGTGGGAGGTGCTGGCGCTCTTCTTCGTGTTGGCGCTTATCTCGTTTGGTCTGGTGCTGACCATGAATCCGCTCACCATCGGTCTGTCGTTTGTCGGCCTGCTGCTGGCGGTGAGCTACCCCTTCATGAAGCGCTTTATCTCCAATCCCCAGCTGGTGCTCGGGATGGCCTTCTCCTGGTCGATCCCGATGGCCTATGCGGCGCAGGCGGATGCCCTGCCGCTGGTGGCCTGGTTGCTCTTCTTTGCCAATCTGCTCTGGACGGTGGCTTACGACACCCAGTACGCCATGGTGGATCGGGATGACGACCTCAAGATCGGCCTCAAATCCAGCGCCATCCTGTTTGGTCGTTACGACAAACGGATCATCGGCGCATTGCAACTCTCGACTTTGCTGCTGCTGTTGGCGGTCGGGCAGCTGATGACGCTGGGGGGCTGGTATTACTGGGGATTGCTGGGGGCGGCGGTGCTGTTTGTCTATCAGCAGCGGCTTATTCGTGAGCGGCAGCGAGAAGCCTGCTTCCAGGCGTTTCTCAACAACAACTATGTGGGGGCGCTGGTGTTTGCCGGTCTGGTGCTCGACTACCTGCTGGCGTGACATGTTCCCGCGCAGACTCCGATAAAAAAGAAGGCCGCATCATGCGGCCTTCTTTGTTTGCGTTGCAGATCAGAGCTGATTGCCTGCCTGAATGGTGCGGCGGATCTTGTTGCTCAGCAGCGGCACTATATTGTCAGCCAGCGCCTGGAAGCGGCCGAGGTCCGGCTTGCACTCGGGGGAGAGGTAACCCTCTTTGCGCAAGGTGTGGATCAGGGTGCTGAACAGCTTCTGGTCGAAGAACTCGGGGGCGTTGATGCCGTGCAGGGTGCCGAGGCGCT
>NZ_JAAKNE010000056.1:0-26476 GCF_049170755.1 Aeromonas sp. 604176 | reverse complement strand
ATCGCGTCTCTTTACCGGCACCGGCAAGTTTGCCCGCCCGGAACTGATGGCCGCAGCCATCGAGGCGAGCGGCTCCCAACTGGTCACCATGGCCATCAAGCGGCTCGAACCGGGCAAGGCCCACGACGATATCCTGAGCCCCTTGCTGCAACTCGGGGTCAAGCTGCTGCCCAACACCTCCGGCGCCAAGACCGCCGCCGAGGCGGTGTTTGCCGCCCACCTCGCCCGCGAGGCGCTGGGAACGAACTGGCTCAAGCTGGAGATCCACCCCGATCCACGTTATCTGCTGCCCGATCCCATCGAGACGCTGAAAGCCGCCGAGCAGCTGGTGAAAGAGGGCTTTGTGGTGTTGCCCTACTGCGGCGCCGACCCCGTGCTCTGCAAACGGCTGGAAGAGGTGGGCTGCGCCGCCGTGATGCCGCTCGGCGCACCCATCGGTTCCAATCAGGGGCTGGTGACCCGGGAGTTTCTCTCCATCATCGTCGAGCAGGCCAATGTGCCTGTGGTGGTGGATGCAGGGATCGGTGCACCAAGCCACGCCGCCGCCGCCTTTGAGCTGGGGGCTGACGCCGTGCTGGTCAACACCGCCATCGCGGTGAGCGGCGACCCGGTCGCCATGGGCCGCGCCTTTGCGCTTGCCTGCACCGCCGGTCGCAGCGCTTATGAAGCTGGCCTTGGCGCCCGCGCCCTGCAGGCCCAAGCCTCCAGCCCGCTGACCGATTTTCTGGGGGCGTTATGAGTCATGAAACAGGGGCGACCATGAACATCTCCCCCTTGCCCCAAGGGCAGCCAGAGGTTTGCCCCCCTCTCCCTCTGGGAGAGGGGCTGGGGGTGAGGGCGCCGGGGGTGAGGGCTAAGGAGCCTACCTTTCTCGACCGCTGGCAGGCGCTGGAGTGGGACGATATCGGCATGCAGATCCGCGCCAAAACTGCCGCCGACGTGGCGCGAGCGCTAAGCGCACCCCGCCGCACCCTGAGCGATTTTATGGCGCTGATCTCGCCAGCTGCCGAGGTCTATCTGCCGCAGATGGCGGCCGAGGCCGAGCGGCTGACCCGCCAGCGCTTTGGCAACACCATCGGCTTCTATGTGCCGCTCTATCTGTCGAACCTTTGCGCCAACGACTGCACCTACTGCGGCTTCTCCATGAGCAACCGTCTCAAGCGCAAGACCTTGAATAGCGAGGAGATAGAGCGCGAGTGTCTGGCCATCAAGGCGCGCGGTTTCGACAGCGTCCTCCTGGTGACCGGCGAGCACGAGCACAAGGTGGGGCTCGCCTATTTTCGCGAGGTGATGCCCATCATCCGCCGCCACTTCAGCACGGTGGGGATGGAGGTGCAGCCCCTCTCGCAGGCCGACTATGCCGAGCTGAAAACCCTCGGCCTCGATGCCGTCATGGTCTATCAGGAGACCTACCACGCCCCCACCTACGCCCGCCACCATCTGCGCGGCAACAAGCGGGACATCGCATGGCGCCTCGCCACACCGGATCGGCTCGGCCGCGCCGGTATCGACAAAATCGGCTTGGGGGCGCTGATCGGCCTCTCCTCGGACTGGCGTGCCGACAGCTACTTTGTCGCCGAGCATCTGAGCTGGCTTGAGCGCCACCACTGGCAGAGCCGCTACTCGCTCTCCTTCCCGCG
The DNA here is from genome assembly GCF_049170755.1 of Aeromonas sp. 604176. Classification (NCBI taxonomy): domain Bacteria; kingdom Pseudomonadati; phylum Pseudomonadota; class Gammaproteobacteria; order Aeromonadales; family Aeromonadaceae; genus Aeromonas; species Aeromonas sp. 604176. Next base: position 24,836 of record NZ_JAAKNE010000056.1, on the reverse strand, counting down.
CCTGCGCCCCTGCACCGGTGGGCTGGAGCCTGCCGTGGTCATGTCGGATCGTCAGCTGGCCCAGCTGATCTGCGCCTGGCGCCTCTTCTCGCCCACGCTGGACTTGTCCCTCTCCACCCGAGAGTCGGCCACGTTTCGCAACGGCGCGGTGCGCCTTGGCATCACCCAGATGTCGGCCGAATCGCGTACCCAGCCGGGTGGCTATGCCGAAGGGGATAAAGAGGAGCTGGAGCAGTTCGCCATCCATGACGATCGCCCGGTGGGGGAAGTGGCCGCCGCCGTGCGGCAGGCGGGGTTGCAGCCGGTGTTTAAAGACTGGGAACCGTTTTTGGGGAGATAGAGGGTGATTTCACTTTGCCATACGCAGAGCGGGGAGTGTGATGCCGAAACTCAATAGCTATTCGCGGTAAACGTTGGGCTTCGCAAGCTCAGCCGCAACCAACATCTGTGGTAGGTTGGCGCTGAGCGTAGCGAAGCCCAACATACGGGATGATGTCTGTTTTATTTTGGGGATTTAAGTTCTAACAATTTTTTTAAGTTCGCAAGCGAAAGCGTTAAGGTTTTTATTTACCTCCTCAATACTAGATACTAATTGATCGTATTGTGGGAATTCTCTTTGTATATCCTGGGGGGATCTACATTTTTCATTCGTTCTCGCTATATCATACCAAGCTCTAAATTTGGCTTGCCACTCAGTCAAATGTGGACGGAGACCTTCGTTTAATACCCTGGTAGATATGTCAACAAGTTTTTCAATATCTGCTTTTTCACGACCTTGCAACTTTTCTATAGGAATTGCAGCGATTTGCTCACGAACACATTGGAATAGAGCATACCAACTGTCATAAACCTCTATGATAAGGTCTTTATCTCGCTGAAAAGGTAATGCTGCTTTTCTTGTAACTAATTCAGTCCATATCTTGTGGGCGACTTTTTTATCTTCATAACTAGCCCTTATTTTCACTTCCGTGCCTGTTAGTGGGTCTTTTATAGTTATTTCTTCCGCATGAAATCCCTTGAGGCCAGCCCACGCAAGTTTAATCAAGAAAAATATGGCGAGTATTCCTACAATAATACCAAGAGATACAGGAAGATTGACATTCAAGGCCGTTTTAAGACCATCAATGGTGACAGATAATATGGGGTATTCTGTTGCAACGGTACTTGCTGCCGATGATACTGATTGTTCAATAGTCATTAATGTGTCACTCCACAAACGCTACACGTCCGGTTGTATTTCATCATGCTCATTGAGTTGTTAATTAGGTTTGCCCTTGTTGTTCTTGCACTGAATGCATCCTCTATCCATTCTCGGAGTTCGGTGGCATTATTTGGATAGCGATAAAATCTTGCATAACAATTTTGATTGCTATCATTCCAGTTATCTCTAAATCTTGGAGGAAGAAATTTTGCGCTGTTTTGTCTACATAAGTTAATTGCAATTAGACCATGAGGAAGTTGACCGCCGACACCTCCTCTTTGCAATGAGGCCTTAATTTCCCAGTCAACATAGCGACGGCTATGAGTACAACTTCCCAGCAAAACGATGGTTACCGTTGTATGGCCAAAGTATCTATTTCGGATTTGTTGCATAACATATGCTGGGTTGCTACTGTTTATTATGTCGTCTGTAAACCTTTGTCCTTCTGCTAGCATGTTGGGTGTGAATACACCTTGCTCTCGACCGAAAGTTCTAACGAATTCGTTTACTGCAACTTGGTCGCCGTGATAATAGGAAATGAAAACATTTCTTCTTATTTGCAGTTGTTGCATACCACCTAAAATACCATTGTATATACTCATTGCCACCTCCGTGTATATGATTTTAATTTATTGTACAACAACATATATTCAGGGGCACTCACTATTTGTAGTGAGTTGCTTGATTTTACACTGGATCCCTGAAAAATAATGTCATGATCATTGATGAACCACATCAGATAAGTTTTCAGAATATTCTCTGCTAAAGGCTCAGTCTACGGTAGTAAGAGAGTAGATATGCGCATCCATAGGCTGACCATGGAGGAATATGCGATTCCTTGCCCGGCACTCAAAGGTAGCCCCGGCTGCGATAGCAACCAGCTTCGCTGGCGTTGTTGCCAACCCCCATCACGATCTCCAGCCGAAATAGTCCCAGCTGCTGAAAACCAAAGTCACGGAGCAGGGCGACCGCCCGCCGCACAATCCTGCTCGCAGCTGGCAAACCACTCCAGTGCGCTGTCCCGAGTAAATGAACGGGAGCACCAGCTCATCCATTTGCCGACCGTCTCGATGGATTCGTGGGCCGCGCGGATAAACTCGTCGGCATCGGCCGGTTCGAACGGGCGGATCACGAGTTTGGCATTGGCAAGGCGCTGGAATGTCATCACTTGTCCTGCTTTTTCAGAAAGTAACTGGTATATCCCGGCGGCATATCGGGTAGCTGGCCAAAGACCTCGTAACCCTGCTTCTGGTAGAAGGGGAGGGCCTGAAAACTGGTGGTTTCCAGATGGTAGTTGCTGATTCCCTTGCTTTGGGCGTACTGCTCCATGGCGCCCAGCAGGCGCCCGCCCCAGCCATCGCGGCGGATGCTTTCATCGATCCAGAGCCAGTCGACGTGCAGCCAGCCCCACTTGATGTCGGCGATGATGCCGCCGTGTACCTTGCCCTCTTTATCCTTGATAAAGCTGGCGATCCGCTCGTGCAGATGGGTGCCGGCGTGATCCTTGTTGAAGCCCGAGAGACCAATGCGCAGGGCTTCGATCTCATCGTCCTGAGGCGGTTGGGGTGGGGTGAGTTGCATAGTGCTTCCTGCTTGAGTGTGATGATCTCTGTCGGGTTGCGACGTGTTGTGCGCCGGGCTTACCGCTGCGTTACTGTTGATGTTTTACCGACACTACCCTAACGGAATCGGGTGGAGCCGTGCCAGCTTTTTCGTGGGCCCAGGTTCGCCAGTCTCTGTCGCCCTGTGGTGGTGGGCGTATCGACCCCGCCGGGGTTTGTCCCTAGCATAAGGAGGATGCGGGGCAGGGGCTCCGCCATGCGGGCATGTGTTGATGCCCGTTTACGGACTTCTGGCGGAGAGAAAAGATGAAGCTGCGTTCCTTGTTGATGGTGGGGGCCCTGCTGCTGGGCGGTTGTGCGGTCAATCCCTACGGTGGTACTCAGGCTCCTGTCAGTGAACCCGATCAGCCAGTGAGCCAGCCGGACAAGCCGGTGACCAAACCGGATAGCGGGGACGTTCAGCCCAAGCCGGTGGCGCCGACAGGACTGGCGCAGGCCATGGCCGATCTCTTTGTGCAGGCCCCCGAGGTGCGGGAACTGGCGCAAACCGGTCAGCCGGTGCTGCTGCTCACCCCGCCCCAGAACGGCACCGGCGAGCCGGTGGACACCCGCGCCATGGCGGCGGCCATGAGCAAGCTCATCCAGAGCAAGAGCGGTTTTCACTTTGTCGACCAAGGGCAGGTGGCAGCCATCACCGGCCAGCTTGAGTATCAGCAGGGCAGGATGAACCCGGCCTCCCTTGTGCGGCTTGGCCGTCAGACCGGCGCAGGCTACATGCTCTACGGGGATCTGGTGACAGAGGGGAGCCGTTATCGGTTGTCGATGACCCTGATGGAGCTGCGCAGCGGCGAGCTGATCTGGAGCGGTAGTCGCTCCGCCAGCCACTGAGCGGTCTGCGACCAATCAAAAAGAGGGTTGAGTGCCTGTGCGCTCAACCCTCTTCTCATTTCTGGCCCTATGCCTGATGGGGCTTGTCTCTAGCGGATTGCCGCTTCCAGCGCGGCTATTTCGCCGCCTCTGATAAGCGCCAGGTTGCGGCTGATCTTCTCCACCGGCCAGTCCCACCAGGTGATGGCGTTGAGACGGGCTATGGTGTCGTCGTCGAAGCGGTAGCGGATCACCTTGGCGGGATTGCCGCCGACCACGGCATAGGCGGGCACGTCACCGGTGACCACGGAGTGGGCGGCGATAATGGCGCCGTTGCCGACCTTTATCCCTGGCATGATCAGGGCGTCATAGCCAATCCAGACATCGTTGCCGATGACGGTATCCCCCTTGTAGGGGAGGCTGCCCGGGGCGGGGGGGGCGCTCTCCCAGCCGTTGCCGAAGATAAAAAAGGGGTAGGTGGAGAAGCCGGAGGTCTGGTGGTTGGCGCCGTTCATGATGAACTTCACCCCGCGGGCGATGGCGCAGAACTTGCCGATGATGAGCTTGTCGCCGACGAAGGGGAAGTGGTAGAGGACGTTGCGCTCGAAGCCCGCCGAATCCTCCGGGTCGTCGTAATAGGTGTAGTCACCCACCTCGATATTGGGCCCCTTGATGGTGTTCTTGATAAAACACACCTGGGGGAAGCCATTCATGGGGTGGGGATTGGCGGGGTCGGATCCGTGCATCCGGGCTCCTAGGGTTGGCCGGGCTAGAGCGCCGGGAAGTAGCAGGCGCTCATGTCGATGGGGTGATCGGGGCAGCCTGGCAGATAGAATTGCCAGCCCGCATCGGAGAAGGCGCGCAGTTCAGTTTCGACAAACTTGATGGCGAGGCTCAGGGCCTGCAGGCTGTCGATGCCGTAGATAAAGGTTTTGTCGCTCAGCCCCGCCAGCTTCACCTTGCAGCGCCAGTCACCGCTGGCGGACTTGGGATCCGGCTCGGGGGCCTTGATGGCGATCTTGAGAGTGAGCTGTTCCCCTTCGGTACTGATAGCGTCGAAGCGGGCGGTAACGATGGCGTTTTTCATCTGGCGATTCCTTTTCCGTGGTACAGCCCCTGCGGTTGCGGGGGGCTGGCGTTCCTGATGGCTGATGAGGTGAAAACTGGACTCGTGACGGCCAGCGTAAATGAACTTGTGAGTTGAAACAATGAGATATCATTGAGCGAGGGAGGGGCCATCCGCCACTGCGAACGGTCGCAAGTCAGAGCGGCGGTGGGCGCAGGCAATCCTTGCTGGCCGAGACGTCTGCATGCTGCTAGATGTAAAGGATTGTTGGCTATGACGGCAGATTTTTCTCCGTTGCCGATGAGGGCGAGTGAGTCCTTTTAAGGCAGAATATCTCCCCCCTGTTTGACCCTAACGTACAGGAGTCTCCGTGGCGCTTTCGGTAACCCAGCTTTATGAAGTGATGGCCCAACTGCCAGATCCCATCTTCATCCTCAGTGAAGATGGTTATTACGTGGAATATATCGGCGGCATGGAGCAGCAATCCTATCACGATGGCAATCCGCTGGCGGGCAAGCAACTGGCCGATGTGCTGCCACCCGAGATGGCCATGTGGGTCAAGGCACAGGTTGCCGAGTCACTGGCGAGCGGTCAGGTGCGGGTGGTGGAGTATGAGCTATCAGCAGCCGAGGTGGGGGGGATCAATGCCGCCGTCGGGCCGCAGGGGGTACAACGCTTCGAGGGTAAGATTGCCCCGCTGCCCTCCCTCTATGACGGCAAGCGGGCGGTGGCCTGGGTGACCCGCAATATTACCCGCCAGTACGAGTTGCAGCAGCGACTGCTGCGCCAGAGCGAGACCGATCAGCTGACCGGTCTCTACAACCGCCGCTTCTTCTTCGAGCACTGTCAGCCGCTGCGGACAGGAGATGCGCCCTGTGGCCTTATCATGCTCGACATCGATCACTTCAAGCAGATCAACGATCACTACGGTCATCAGCAGGGAGATCGGGCCTTGCAGCGATTCAGTGGCTGCATCGATGCCCTGTTGCGGGCGGACGATCTCTTTGTGCGCAGCGGCGGCGAGGAGTTTCTGATCCTGTTGCCACGGATCGATGAAGCCGGTTTGCTGCAGATAGCGGAGCAGATCCGTGCCGCTGTCGAAGCATTGCCTGCCGATCCGGTCGCCATCACGGTCAGTCTGGGCACAACCCTGGTGCAGCCGGAGGAGGAGATCAATCAGGCGCTGGCCCGGGCCGACGAGTGGCTCTATCGAGCCAAGCGGGCAGGCCGCAACCGGGTAGCACACTGTCCGGCAGGTTGAGAGTGTCTATCCGGTCGCATGGCGGAAATAGCCCGTTCTTTTACTCTAAATAAGTTGACTGACATCACTGTCAATTAGTAGAAAAGTTGGGCTTATTATTTAACTCATATTCTAAAGGATAAGGTGTTAATATTATCGGCCTGATCGCTGGTCTTATTTATGTTGTTGGGCAACAGGATGAGGTTTTATCGGTATGTTATCAAAAGGGTTTGAATCTGGTTCTGGGTGACGAATGTGACACATTTCGTTGTCTTTTGAAACAATCTGATTCAAACGGTCATGAATTATTAACCTTGACCAGGTTGGCGATTTCAACGATGGTAGCGTGGCAGCTCCGTTCCCTTCCGGTGGCCCTATTGGCCACTGGCGGTGTTGTTCTTTCACGAACAGGGCGATCTGCCATGACATATCGCCAGCCTGTTATTCGGGCCAATAAAAATAATGATGACAGACTAATAAGGTATATATTGCAATGAGTGTTTCTATTGCTGAAAAGAGTAACCCTGTTTCAAAATTGAAATGGGAGAAAAGCGATTCGGTATGGACCATGGGCTTATATGCCACTGCGGTTGGTGCCGGTACGTTATTTCTCCCTATTACGGTTGGCAGTAATTCTCCGGTTATTTTGCTATTTATATTATTGCTGGCTTTCCCGCTCTCTTATTATTCCCACCGGGCATTGAGCCGCTTTGTGCTCTCCAGCTCCCATAAGGAAGGGGATATCACCCATGTGGTGGAGGAGCACTTCGGTGCCAGAGCGGGCAAGCTGCTGATGCTGGTCTATCTGATGGCCTTCTACCCCATCATTCTGGTCTACAGCATCTCTATCACCAATGCGATCCAGAGCTTCGTGGTTCACCAGCTGGGGGACGCCGAGCTTCCCCGCGGCTTGCTGGTGCTGGGGGTGATGCTGGGCCTGCATCTGATCCTGTTGGCTGGCAAACAGATCGTGGTGTCGGCCATCAGCGTGCTGGCTCTGCCGATGGTCGCCTTTCTGATTGGCCTATCCATCTATCTGCTGCCCCAGTGGAGCCTCTCCTATTTCAGCGAGAGTCAGGCAGTGGAGTGGCGTGATCCGGCGTTCTGGAAATCCCTCTGGCTGATCGTGCCGGTGATGGTCTTCTCCTTCAGCCATGCGCCCATTATCTCCTCCTTCAGTGCGGCGCAGAAGAAGCGTTGTCAGGAGAGTGCCGACCTGCGTGCCAAGCGGATCATCAAATACAGCAGCATGCTGATTTGCGGCAGCGTGCTCTTTTTCGTGGTGAGCTGCGTGATGAGCCTGAGTCAGGCCGAGATGGCGCTGGCCCGCACCGACAATATCTCCGTGCTGTCGGCGCTGGCGAACAAGTTCTCCAATCCACTGATCGCTTATGTGGGGCCGCTTATCGCCATTCTGGCCATGTCCAAATCCTTCCTCGGCACCTCCATGGGGGTGAGCGAGGGGACGGTGAGCATGGTGAGCGGTGCCTGTCAGGGGCTGGGGCTCTCTCTCAAGGAGTCGACCATCGCCCGGGTGTCGTCGGTGATCCTGTTTCTGGTGACCGCCCTCATCACCTATCTGAACCCCAATGTGCTCGACATCATCGAACGCGTCAGTGGCCCGCTGATCGCGGTGATCCTGTTTCTGCTGCCAGCCTGCTCTATCTATCGCTTGCCCGCACTCAAGCGTTATCGCGGGCCGAGTACCCTTTTTGTGTTGGTGATGGGGCTGCTTGCCATCTCGGCCCTTATCTACGATCTGCTTTGACCGGGCAGTATCCCGCACAAATCCAAAAGGGCGACCATCTGGTCGCCCTTTTTCTGTGCATCGGGGTTAGCCGAGCAGGCCGGTGGCGCTCTGGCCCGCCATCAGCAAGCCGATGGCCAGCACGCTGAACCAGACCAGGGTTGCGCTTACCAGCAGATAGCCGCTGGCGACGAACAGACCGTCCCGCTGCAACATGCCGGTGGCCAGCAGCAGGATGGCCCAGGCAGGCATGGCGTTGGTGAAGGGGATGGCGCCCAGGGGTAGCATCAGCAGCAGGGCGGCCAGCATGATCAGCAGACCGTTGCAGCGGTTGACCGTGCTGCTGCCGGTCAGCACCAGCAGACGCGGGCGGATAACGCGATCGACACGGGCCAGCAGATCTGCCCCCTTGTGCAGGGTCGGCTTGAGCTGGTCGGCGGCGAAGCGGCGCTCCATCAGGATGGCGGGTAGCCAGGGCACCCGGTTGAGGGTGATGCCTATACCGATAAAAAGGATCAGCAGGCCAAACGGGGTGCTGACACCGGGGATGGAGACCGGCAACAGAAAGGGGACGGTGAGCAGCACACAAAACAGCAGCATGCCCTGTTCGCCCACCAGCTCCAGCATCTGGCGCAGGCTGATGTGGCTCTCGTCGATGGCGTGCGCGGTGGCCCGCAGGGTATCCGCGAGGGTGGTTTGGGGGTCGTGAAGTTGCGCGGCAACCATTCCCTGATGTCCTTCTGAGTGGTGATGACTGGTCCCTATGACCCGCTTTGGCGCCAGCATACGTGGCAGAGGTTAACCGTCGATGAATGGTGGCGGGGAGTACGGCAAGGCCACAATGGTACTGCTTTGCCGCGCCATCGATGAGTGTGATCCCCCCCATGAAAGTGAACCGGTACAGCTGCCATTTAGGATGAGCGCAGGATGCCTCTGGTATGCTTTCTGCACAATCACACAGGGAGCAGGGGATGATGAAGAGAGCCGGGATAGCGATGATGGGGTTGTTGCTGCCACTCGGGCAGGTCTGGAGTAGTGAGGCAGCAACCACATCCGGTTGGCAGGTGACGCCGTTTTTCGGCTACAGCTCAGCCATCGACTTCGAGAAGAGTGACGAGGTGGTGCAGCCGGTCTCGCGCTCGGCCTCGCTCGATTCACTGCAGGGGCAGGGCTCCGGCAGTTGGGGTCTCTTTATCAGCAAGGAGGTGGATGATCCGGGCATGATCGAGCTGCTCTACAGCCATCAGTCCACCACCCTCTCTCCCGACCAGCCGGATCGCCTGACGGTGGACATCCTGCACTTTGCCGGTGCTCTGACCCTCTCTGACAACCTGATGGCGCCCTATATCGGCGCCGGGATCGGGGTGACCCGCTTTGCCGCTTACGACAGCGAGGTGACCCCTTCCATGTCGCTGGCGCTCGGGGTGCAACCGCGCCTCGCCGAGCATCTGGCGCTGCGGGCCGAGGTGCGCGGTTATGGCTCGCTGGTTAACGACAACAACCAGTTTCTCTGCAACCCGGAGCAGTGCGTGTTCAAGGTACGCGGGGAGCTGGTGACCCAGTGGCAGGCCAATATCGGTCTTACCTTCCGCTTTTAGGTGGGGGGATTTCCCCCCATAAAACAGGGGCCCCTGTTTCAGCAGCAATGTTCCGCAGTGACCGGCAATCAACCGGCAGCTCTTCACGCCTCTTTATTAGTCGGCGTCGCCCATACCGCGCAGTTTCTACCCGCCTCCTTGGCGCCATAAAGCGCCTGATCCACCCGTTTGAACAGCGAGACGGCCGGCTCCCCGGGCTCGCGGATCCCCATCCCCAGACTGACCGTCATGGTATGGGTCGGGTCGGGGGCTATGGTGCGGGTCGCAGTGAGCAGGGTGTTGGTCAGTTGCTGCAAATCGGCTTCGTGAGCGACGGGCAGCAGCAGGGCAAACTCTTCACCACCGACACGGGCCGCCAGCGCACCCGGTGGGCAGTGCTGTTGCAACAGCTCGCCAAACTGCTGCAACACCCGATCCCCGATATCGTGGCCGTAGTTGTCATTGATCCGCTTGAAGTGATCCAGGTCCAGCAGGATGAGGGCATGGCAAACCCCTTGCTCCAGAAACAGCTGCTGATGAAAGTAGCGCCGGTTTGGCAGCTTGGTCAGATCGTCAAACAGCGCCTGCTCTCTGAGCCGGGTATTGATATGAAAGAGGTGGTGCATGGTGCTCAGGATGCCGATGCTGCTGAGCAGGATGCCGCTGGAGCGCAGCAGATCCTCGGCATAGATGGCGAGCCAGAGCGGCTGCGCCACCAGCTCATCCATGATGTCGGCGGTGGCCCCCATGATCCACAGCATCAGACCGCAGGAGAGCATGCGGTAGGTGTGGGTGGGCAGGTGGGCGCACTGCACCACCCAGAACAGGAACAGCATGGTGAGCCAGTTGATCACCTCGAAGCCAAAGCTGACGGCGTAAAAGCGCTCGTAGGGGAAGTGGGGCAGCAGCAACAGATGAAGGGTCATGATGGCCAGCATCAATCCCCCCAGCAACAAGATGTGGGAACGATGCTCCCGATCGAGCTGATGGTAGTGGGAGAGGCTGATATCGAGACGATCAAACTGCATGGTGTTCCTCGGATTGTGCCCGCCATCACGTTGCAAACAAGGCGCTGCGTAATGGTATGCCGTAGTCGGATAACAGAAACGGCTGGTCTGCCAGTGTAAACGAGTTGGCCCGCAGCGCGCGATATCGATGACGTCAGCTTGTGGGCTGGCTCAGGGTTTGCGCACTTCTGGTGCGCGACGTATCGCCTGCCCTGTGACAGGGCGACCCAGGGCAGGTTAGCGCAGCTCATGCGCTAAATTGGTGCATTGATAATGCATGATCTTTCTAACGCAATGATTTAAAAGGATTTAAATTTGTGGCCCGCTTTATGCTTTTTACATGTCAGACGGTCTCTTGCGGTCATCGGCGGCAGACGCAGTGATGAGGAAGTGGCAAGAGACATCCCCGTGCCGAGCGCGGGTGTGATTCTGGCGGGTTGCAGCAACACCTAGCGGTTCGCCACAGATTCAATCAGGGAAACGGAGCCGGTCTTGTACCGGTACGACAGGGAAGGAGAGTGCTCTATGGTCAAAAAATGGATGATGGCGGGTCTGACGATGTTGCCTGCCTTGCTGGTTACCCCAAGTTGGGCCGAAGAGGTCGCTCAGGTACAGGCTGCGGTGGCGCCGGTTGCCGCCATGACAATCAACAAGGGTGACAACACCTGGATGCTGCTCTCGGCGGCGCTGGTGATCCTGATGTCGATCCCCGGTCTCGCCCTCTTCTACGGTGGTCTGGTGCGGGCCAAAAACATGCTGAGCGTGCTGATGCAGGTCTTTACCCTGTTCTGCCTCATCTGCGTGCTCTGGGTGATCTACGGTTATTCGCTGGCCTTTACCGAGGGGGGCAATTTCTATGGCTCCTTCAGCAAGGTGCTGCTCAAGGGGGTAACCCCTGACTCCATCGCCGCCACCTTCAGCAAGGGTGTCGGGATCAGCGAGCTGATCTATGTGGTGTTCCAGGGGGCCTTTGCCGCCATCACCTGCGGCCTTATCGTGGGGGCGTTTGCCGAGCGCATCAAGTTTGCCGCCGTGCTGCTCTTCTCGGTGATCTGGTTCACCTTCGCCTATATCCCGCTGGCTCATATGGTGTGGTATTGGGCGGGTCCGGATGCCTATACCAGCGCCGAAGCCGCAGCAACCGCGACCGCAACTGCCGGGTATCTGTTCCAGCATGGTGCGCTGGACTTTGCAGGCGGCACAGTGGTGCACATCAACGCCGCTGTGGCGGGTCTGGTGGGTGCCTATCTGGTGGGCAAGCGTCTGGGCTACGGTCGTGATCCCATGACCCCGCACAGCCTGACCATGACCATGATCGGTGCCTCCCTGCTCTGGTTCGGCTGGTTCGGTTTCAACGCGGGCTCCGCGCTGGAAGCCAACGGGGTGGCTGCGCTCGCCTTTATCAACACCTGGGTGGCACCGGCTGCGGCAGCTCTGTCATGGACGTTGGCCGAGTGGGTGATGAAGGGGCGTCCCTCCCTGCTGGGTGCGGCGTCCGGAGCGGTGTCCGGTCTGGTGATGATCACCCCGGCGGCCGGGTTTGTCGGTGTCGGTGGCGCGCTGGTGATGGGTCTTGTCAGTGGTGTGGCCGGTCTGTGGGGCGTCCACGGTCTTAAGCGTCTGCTGGGGGCCGATGACAGCCTGGATGTCTTCGGTCTGCACGGGGTGTGCGGCATTCTCGGCGCCCTGCTGACCGGCGTCTTTGCCAGCCCGGATCTGGGCGGCACCGGGGTGTGGGACTATGTCACCAATCAGGTTGCCGAGGGCTACTCCATCCTGACTCAGGTGAAGATCCAGGCTATCGGGGTCGGTGTCACCCTGCTCTGGTCCGGTGCCGTGGCGGCGATTGCCTTCAAGGCGGTCGACATGCTGATCGGGCTGAGGGTCAATGGCGATGCCGAGCGGGAAGGGCTGGATGTCACCTCCCACGGCGAGAAGGCTTACAGCATGTAATCCAGAACGTCAGACAACAAAAAACCGCCGGAATCGGCGGTTTTTTTATGGCTCGAGGGTGGCGAAACCTTGGTTCACACGCTTAATTCACGACGGCCACGTTGATGCTGCCATTGCCCTGGGTCATGCGTACCCGCGCGCCCGGCACGAAGGTGGGGCTGGCTTTCTGCACCACCACGATGGCTTCGCCGTTCTCTTTCTTGATCTCCAGCTCGACCCCGTCGACCTGGTTGAGTTTGTCGCCAGCGGCCTTGCCGGCTGCCGCGCCGGCAATGGCACCACCTGCTGTGGCGATATCACGGCCGGTGCCGCCGCCTATGGTGCTGCCTAGCAGGCCGCCGACCACGGCGCCGCCAATGGTGCCAATCAGGGAGTTTTCATCAGCCTGGATCTTCACCGGGCGGGTGGAGATGATGGTGCCATAGCTGACGGTTTGTACCTGTTTGGCACGGTCTTTGGTGTAGACATCGCCAGAGTAGACATCGCTGTTGGCGCAACCGGTGACGGTAGTGGCGGCCAGCAGGGCAATAAGGGTCATACGTTTCAACATGATGGGCCTCCAAGGCTGAATAGAATTCAAACAATCAGTTTGATGAATTGAACTTTACTCCAAGCAAGCGGGACATGAAATCGGCAAAATGTAACCAATTATGCGTTCTGTAACCGGTTTTATCCTTGAATCGCAGCTGTACCGGAGAGGGTTTTAACCAGCACAAGCCGATCCTCGCCGGGGCCGAAGTAGTCGGCGACCTCTTCAACCAGTTGATAGCCAAGACGGTAGTAGAGGCGCTGGGCCGGATTGGCCGGATCGACCGTGAGCCGCAGTTCGCTGATCTGCAGCGCCTGCTGGTTGGCCTCCATCTGGCGCATCATCCGCTCCGCGAGGCCGAAACCGCGCGCCTCGGGCAGCACCGCCAGCGAGAGCACCCAGCCTTGCGACCGCTCCTGACCAAAGCCACCCAGCACATAACCCACTAGTTGCCCCTCGTATTCGGCCACCAGCAACAACTCGGGCCACAAATCCATCGCCTGACGGAAGAAGAAGGCGGGATAGACATCTTCACCAAAGACTTTGGCATCGATCTGCCAGATGGCGTGCATGTCATTGTGGGTGGCGGTGCGTAGCAGGGGTGGGTTGTGGTGCATCAGGACTCCATCGGCAGCAAACGGATCGGCAACGCCGCTGACCTTGGGGCCAACGGCAGAAAAGGAGTCATAGGGTAGTGGTCATCCCCTGCCGGATGCAAGGGATTGGCGGTTATGGCGGCAGCGGTCTGCTGTGGGGCAGTTTGGGAGCCTTGCGAAAGCCGTCGAGCAGGTGGCGAAGGGTGAGCCAGGGGTGGCGCAGCAACATGCGCGGGCCGCTCCACTTCATCACCTGCTGGATCTGTTTGCGCATCGCCGGTGCGTAACAGTGGATATTGCAGTTGGCGCAGGTGGGTTTGTGGCCGTGGCCATAACGGCAGCGACGAAGGCGCTGATGGGCGAAATCCCGCAACTGGCGACAGTGGCGGCAATGGGGATCCTGATGATGGTGCTGGCAGTAGAGGCGGATCATGGCGCTGACCGTCTGCTGCTCGCGCATGAGTCTGGGATGGTCACTCGCCTTTTTGCTGGCTGCGGCGTGTGAGCCCCGGGCTGGGCTGGCATGATGACTTTTCATGGCCGCCATTCTCCTGACCTGCTCGCTTTGGGTGTTGATACAGGTCAAAAGGGGGGATAAAAAACAGGGCCCGCAGGCCCTGTGTCATCAGATGAGGCTGGTTGCCTGCTCCAGCCAGGCGAGATCCTCACCTTCGAGCAGTGGGCTCAGGCGGCGGAACACCTCGACATGGTATTCGTTGATCCAGCGGAATTCGGCCGGGCTCAGCAGGCTGCGATCGATCAGGCGGGTATCGAACGGAACATAGGTCAGGCGCTCGAAGCCCAACATCGGCAGCTCACCGATCTGCTCCAGCTCGGTCACCACCACCAGGTTTTCACAGCGGATGCCGAAGCCATCTTCGCGGTAGTAGCCCGGCTCGTTGGAGAGCACCATGCCCGGCTGCAGGGCGACCATGCTCCCTTTCGGGGCGATGCGCTGGGGCCCTTCGTGGACGCTCAGGAAGTGGCCGACGCCGTGGCCGGTGCCGTGGTCGTAGTTGTAACCGGCTTGCCACAGCGGCATGCGGGCCAGCACGTCGAGCTGGATACCGGCGGTGCCGCGCGGGAAGCGGGCCTGATCCAGCGCAATATGTCCCTGCAGCACCCGGGTAAACATCGCCTTCTGCTCATCGGTCACCTCACCCACCTTGATGGTGCGGGTGATGTCGGTGGTGCCATCCAGATACTGGGCGCCGGAGTCCAGCAGATAGAGGCTGTCCTGGCCGAAGGGGCGCGGGGTGCCATTGGTATGGCGGTAGTGGCACATGGCGGCGTTGGGGCCGAGTGCCGAGATGGTGTCGAAGCTCGGCTCGACGTAGTGTTCCTGCTCGCGGCGGAACGCTTCCACCTGATCGGCCAGAGTACCTTCATCCACTCCCTCGAATTCGCCGGAGGCGATCAGCCGATCCAGCCAGGCGAGGAAGCGGGTCATAGCCACGCCATCGCGCAGGTGGGCGGCGCGCATGCCGGTCAGCTCGATCTCGTTTTTGCACGCTTTCGGCAGCATGGTTGGATCCTGGCCTGCCACCAGAATGGCACCCGCCTCTTCCATGATGAGCTGGGTCCAGGCATTGGCCGTGTCCGGATCGGCCAGCACCTTTTGCTGATCTTCACCGATGCGCTGCAACACGTCGCCCAGCTTGTCGATGGGGTAGACGGAGACATCCTGCCCCACGTGTTGGGTGAAGGCGAAGCAGTCAATCTTGTCGGTATCGACGAAGAAATCCATGGTGGTGTTGGCGTAGAGCACGGCAAAACCGAGCACCACCGGCAGCCGCTCGATGTCGCGGCCACGCAGGTTGAGCAGCCAGTTGATCGGCTCGGCCTGGGTCAGCAGCACGGCATCCAGCCCGCGCTTGCGCAGATCACTGGCCAGCATTTCACGTTTGGCCTGGCTGGACTGGCCCGCAAGCTCCTCGCTGTAGAGGATGACCGGTGCCTTGGGGGGCTCGGGGCGATCGCTCCAGTTCAGGTCGATGGGGTTCTGCTCGACTCGCACCAGCTCGATACCGCGCTCGGCCAGCACTGCCTTGGCGTTCTTGTACCAGGTCAGACTGTGCAGACGGGCGTCGAAACCGACCCGGGTGCCGGAGGGGAGTTGTTCAGCCAGCCACTGCACGTGGGGATTTTCGATGAGGTGGAGCAACTCGAACAGTTCGGACGGCGCCTGCATGCGGGCCTGTACCGTATAGCGACCATCGACAAAGAGGGCGGCACGCTGGGCCATGATGATGGCAACGCCGGCAGAGCCATTGAACCCGGTGATCCAGTCAAGCCGCTCGGCACAAGCGGGAATGTACTCGCCGAGGTGCTCATCATCGTGGGGGACGATAAAGGCGTCCAACTCCTGCATGGCCAGCTCGGCCCTGACTTGGGCGACGCGGGTTTCAATTATCTCGAAATTATTCATGTCGTTAGTGCCAGATGGTTGCTATATGAGTGTTCAGTTTTTATGGCCGCTGGCCAGGATCTGTTTGATCGACTGGCCCGCCGCCTCGATATGCTGCCTGAGCAGCACCACCGCCTCGTGCTTGCGCCGGGTGCGGCACAGTTCCAGCAATTGGGCGTGTTCACGTTCCGCCTTGTCTACACCGCCCTGGGCAAAGAGCAGCTCGAAGCGGACATAGCGGTCACAGCTCAGATTGATCTGGGCGATCAGGTCAAGTGCCTGGGGGCGACCGGCAGCCTGATAGAGGGTGGCGTGAAAGCTGTGATTCAACTCGGCCCAATGTTCGATCTGGGTGCCTGACTCCAGGGCGTGATCAAATTGGGCGAGGATCGCCTCCGCTTGCGCGAAGGTGGCTTCCGTCATCTTGTCGACGGCGTGAAACAGGGTATCGGCTTCCAGCAGCGCTCGCAAATAAAAGAGCTCGTCGATGGCCGAGGCGTCCAGCATGGTGACCACGGCGCCGCGATGGGCTTCGAACTTGACCAGCCCCTGCGCCTCCAGCTGCATCAGGGCTTCGCGCACCGGGATGCGGCTCACGGCCAGCTCTTTGGCAATGGCATCCTGACGCAAGGGGGCGCCAGCTGGGAACTCCCCACGGAGGATCCGGCCACGGAGGTTTTCCATCACCATCTGGGTTCGGGTCTTGTAGGGGGGGGTCATGGTCGGGTCACGATTGGGCGTTACAAAATTGTATATTGTATAAAGTTTGGCTGAATCTACCCCGTCAGGGCTGGCAAGGCAAGGTTTAGGGGTCTGTTGCTGCGTGGTTGGCGGCGTTCGGGGCTGCCATAAAACAAAAATGCCGGTCAGCATGGCTGACCGGCATGATATCAAGGGTTCGAAGCGGGACAGTTACAGCTGCGGACCTGCCGCAACCAGACGCTTGCCCTCTTCATTGTCGGTGAAGCGCTCGAAGTTTTTGATGAAGCGCTGGGCCAGATCCTGCGCCTTGGCGTCCCACTCGGCCTTGTCGGCATAAGTATCGCGCGGGTCCAGGATCGCCGGGTTCACATCGTGAAGCGCGGTCGGGATCTCCAGATTGAAGATCGGCAGCACCTTGGTTTCGGCCTTCTCGATGGAGCCATCCAGAATGGCGTCGATGATGGCGCGGGTATCCTTGATGGAGATGCGCTTGCCGGTGCCGTTCCAGCCAGTGTTGACCAGATAGGCCTCTGCACCTGCCGCTTCCATCCGTTTCACCAGCTCCTGACCGTACTTGGTCGGGTGCAGGGAGAGGAAGGCTGCGCCGAAGCAAGAGGAGAAGGTCGGAGTCGGCTCTGTGATGCCGCGCTCGGTACCGGCCAGTTTGGCGGTGAAGCCAGAGAGGAAGTGGTACTTGGTCTGCTCCTTGGTTAGCTTGGAGACCGGGGGCAGCACGCCGAAGGCGTCGGCGGTCAGGAAGATCACCTTGGTGGCGTGACCTGCCTTGGATACCGGCTTGACGATGTTTTCGATGTGATAGATGGGGTAGGAGACGCGGGTGTTCTCGGTCTTGGAGCCATCATCGAAGTCGATGGTGCCATCGGCAGCAACGGTCACGTTCTCCAGCAGCGCATCGCGGCGGATGGCGTGGTAGATGTCCGGCTCGGCCTCTTCGGAGAGCTTGATGGTCTTGGCGTAGCAGCCCCCTTCGAAGTTGAACACGCCGTGGTCATCCCAGCCGTGCTCGTCATCGCCGATCAGCTGACGCTTGGGATCGGTGGAGAGGGTGGTCTTGCCGGTGCCGGAGAGGCCGAAGAAGATGGCTACGTCACCGTCCTGACCCACGTTGGCGGAGCAGTGCATGGAGGCAATGCCGCGCAGGGGCAGGAAGTAGTTCATCATGGAGAACATGCCCTTCTTCATCTCGCCACCGTACCAGGTGCCACCGATGAGCTGCATCTTCTCGGTCATGTTGAAGGCAACAAAGTTCTCGGAGTTGAGACCCTGCTCCTTCCAGTTCGGGTTAGTGCACTTGGCACCGTTCATCACCACGAAGTCAGGCTTGAAGGTTTTCAGCTCTTCCTCGCTCGGGCGGATGAACATGTTTTTCACGAAGTGTGCCTGCCAGGCCACCTCGGTGATGATGCGCACGGCCAGGCGGGTGTCCGGGTTGGCACCGCAGAAGCCGTCTACCACAAACAGGCGCTTGCCGGAGAGCTGTTTGGTGACCAGCCCTTTCAGATGTGACCACACTTCGGGGGTAATCGCTTTGTTATCGTTTTTACCCTGGTCAGACCACCATACAGTATCCTGGGTAGTGGCATCTTTGACGATATATTTATCTTTCGGAGAGCGGCCGGTAAAGATACCGGTGTTGACGTTGACGGCGCCCAGTTCGGTGACGACGCCGCGCTCGAACCCTTCCAGGTCAGGGCGAGTCTCTTCAGCGAAAAGCTGCTCGTAAGAGGGGTTGCGAACGATTTCCTGGCTGTTTTTGATGCCGTACTGGTCCAGTCCTAATTGTTGGGCCAGGGTGGGTTCTGCCACGATTGTCATTGTATTCTCCTGGGTTCAGAGGTTTGTAGGGTTCTATCTGACGTTCATCCTATCACTTAGGTGGTAGAGTTTAGCGATCGCCATCAAACTTTATAAAATAGGGTATTTTTTTGTTATTAAAGTTAAAGGCGGGTTTTGCCCGCCTTTAATTAGTGTAACTTGTTTGCATCATTGCCGGGAGCCCTGCTGAACAGGGTTTCGACATCGATCCCATTAAATTGGTACTGGGCGCCGCAATAATCACAGTGCATGTCGATCTTGCCGAGCTCCTGCACCATATCCATCACCTCTTCCTTTTCTATCTGCAGCAGGGCCCCTTCGCAGCGCTCGCGGGAGCAGGTGCAGCGGAACTCGACCGCCTGCGGATCGAACACCCGCACCTTGTCCTGATGGTAGAGACGGTAGAGGATCTCTTCGGCTTCCAGACCAAACAGCTCTTCATCCTTGATGGTGCTGGTGAGCTGGGTCAGGTGCTCGAAGTCGTTGCTGTGATCCTCGCTCTGGGCTGGCAGTTCCTGCAGCATGATGCCGGCGGCGCGGGGTTGCCCTTCATGGTAACCGGTACGGATCCACAGCTTGGTCGCCAGCTGTTCGGACTGGGCGAAGTAGTGCTCCAGACAGCCAGCCAGGGTGTCGGCGTCCAGCGCGATGATGCCCTGATAGCGTTCGCCCTGTTCCGGCGTGATGGTGATGACCAGCTGGCCGTTGCCGATCAGGCTCTGCAGTTTGTCGTCGCTCGGCAGCTCGCCCTCATAGCGTGCCACGCCGCGCAACTGCTGGTTGTTGTCACCGTTGATCACGGCCAGACGCACCGGGCCATCGCCCTGCAGCTGCACTGTGATGGAGCCTTCAAACTTGAGGGTAGCGGTCAGCAGGCTGGTGGCGACCAGCAGCTCGCCCAGCAGCTTTTGCACCTGCACCGGGTAGTTCTGGGCTTCCACCACGTGGCGGTAGGTGTGATCCAGCTGGACCAGCTCGCCACGTACTTCGTACTCTTCAAACAGATAGCGATACAGCAGATCTTGGTTGCTCATCATATATTCCTGAGTTCTTCGGTGAGGTAAATCGGACGCAGTGACCGCCTGTGGCCGTCACTGCGCTATCAAATCGGGGTCGGTCAGTACTGCTTGACCTTGAGCAGCTGACGCCGCTCCTGCTTGTCGGGGCGGCGCTCGGGGCTTGGGGCAAACTGGCTGTTGAAGCGGCGTGCCTCGCTGTTTTCAGCCCGTTTTTTCAAGCTTTCAGCGGTCTCTTCATAGAGCTGCTGGGCGAGCGGTGCCGATTTGCGCTGATCGCTCAAGGCCAGCACCCGCACTTCCCGCTCATCCTGCCCCTGCCAGAAGCGGATCAGCGCACCCACTTCCACCTGTTTGCCCGGTTTGCTGCGCTGACCATTGTAGTGCACCTTGCCGCCGTCAATCTGATCCCGCGCCAGCGAGCGGGTCTTGTAGAAACGGGCCGCCCACAACCACTTGTCGAGACGAACCTCAAGGGCGCTTTCCGGATGATTGGCCATGAACAGGCTCCATAACGGGGAAAAGAGGCGGTCGATTATACCAGAGCCCGGGGGCGGGATAGAAACCGGGCAACCGCCGTGCGGGGCACAAACCATGTCAAGGTGATGCAACATATGGGCAGTTTGCTGATTAACAAGGGAATGGCGCTGGTTTATCGGGTATTCATGGGGCAGGGAGGGCCTTCATACCGCGCATATAACACTGCCGCCCCTGTTGGGGGCGGCAGCGCTCACATCCATCGATCATGTCAGAGTCAGAAGTGATCGTGCTGATCCGGCTTCTTCTGGTCGTGGGGGCCTTCGCTGTGGGCGATGGCGGTGCGGATGAGATCAACCCCGGCGCGGATAATCAGCACCCCCATGTTGACCAGCTTGACGCATACCCACATGAAGGTGATGAGCAGGATCAGCTTGAGTACGGTCTGGAAGGCCTCCAGGAAGTTCTGCTCCAGCTGGGCGGTGAGGCCATTGGCACTAGTCATCAGCCAGGTGTAGACCTCGCGCACGAACGGGATACGGCTTGGCATCTCCAGCACATCCAGTGCGGCAGGGAGCGCCTGGAAGATGACGATGCTGCCGAACAGGATCAGGATGACACCGATGGCGATGCCGAGGAAAAAGCCGAACTGTCTCATGGAGGGCTCCAGCAGTTGCTGCATGAAATTGAAGATAGCCGCCAATAGTAGGGAGTGCCCTGCTTCATCGCAATCTTCCGTGTACCGCCTGCGCGGCGGGAACGGCGGTGATTCGGCCGCTACCGTTGCCCAACTATCTGATTTCTGGGAGGCTTGTCGCCATTGTGCATAGGGAAAGCAAATTGATGTCGAGAACCCTCTTTTTACTCTTGCTGACACTGTTTACCGCTCTGCCAGTCCTGAGCGCCGAACCGACGGCGGCAGTCTGCGCCATCCGCCATCAGGATCAATTGCTGCTGGTGCAGGATCGCATCTCCTCCCGCTACAGCTTGAGCGGTGGCTATATCGATGGCGATGAGCGCCCCGAACAGGCGGCGCTGCGCGAGCTGTATGAAGAGACCGGCCTGCGCGGCGAAGTCGTCGCGGATCTTGGCCGCTGGCAGAAAGCGCAGGTCTTTGCCTGCCGCACTCTGGAGCCTATCGTCGCCCAGCAAGATTCCGATTTTGTCTCGCTGCTGCAGGCCCCCAATCTGGGCGGGGAGATCCTCAACGCCCGCTTGATCGCGGTGGACAAGCTGCCCCGCGCACAGCGCCGCTTCCCGGATCAGCTCGACTGGCTGCAAGCCCGGCTTGGCGAGCTGCCCGAGAGCGAGGTGCACTGGCAGGCCGATTTCGTGGCGCAGGGCAATGCGCTGCATCAGGCCGAGATCCCGCTGATGATGCGCCTGCAACAGTGGCTGGGGCCCGATGTCTGGTGGCTGTCGGTCAGTAATCTGTTTGGTTCAGGCGGCTTTCAGCTTGCCCTGATACCTTTGCTGCTCCCGCTGCTGGGGTGGCCACGGCTGCGCCAGCTGCTCTTTGCCATGCTCTGGCTCGGGCTGTTGGTGCAGGCGAGCAAGGAGGGGATCGGCTGGCCGCGCCCCTTCCATCTGCAACCTGAACTGGCGACTCACAGTGCCCAGGGCTTTGGCATGCCGAGCGGTCACACCGCCTCGGCCCTGCTGTTCTGGGGCGCGCTGCTTGGCTGGCTCTGGCCTGCCCGGCGCGGGCTGGCCTACTCGCTGGCGCTGCTGCTGGCCCTTACCACCGGTCTGGCGCGGGTCTGGCTTGGGGCACACTTTATCTCTGACGTAGTGGCGGGGCTGCTGATGGGCGCCATACTGCTGGCTGCTCGTCCCTGCTGGCGTACGGATGGGCTTGTGGCAGGCTGGTTGCTGCTGATTGCCGCGGCGCTGGCGCTCGGGGGACTGACCCAATCGGCCCATCTGACCGGTATCGGGCTGGTAGCGCTGGGCCTCTGGCTCGGGGGAAATGCGGCCCTCGTTCGAGCTGGTTATCCCCCGCTGCTTACAGGGGGCGTTGTGCTGGCGGGCTGCTTGCTGATCGGTGCCGGCCTGTGGCTGTTGCCGCTGCTGACCAGTAGCTCGTTGATCATACTGCTTGGACAGTTTGTGCTCTTTTTCGGGCTGGGGCTCTGGTTGAGCGTCGGCCTCTGGTGGATACTCTCTCTCTTGAAACAAGACTCACGACCCAGGGGCGGACGCCCTGCAAGGGGAACTCTATGAATATGAAAAAAGTGGATTTGGCCAAGATAACCTTGGGGGTGCTGTTTCTCAGCCTCCTGATCATCTCCTGCTTTATGGTGCTGCGCCCCTTCCTGCCCGCACTGGTGTGGGCCACCATGATCACCATCGCTACCTGGCCACTGATGTTGATGGTGCAGCGGTTGCTGTGGGGCAAGCGTGCGCTGGCCGCTCTCTTTATGAGCCTGGTGCTATTGCTGATGTTTGTCATTCCGCTCTTTATGACACTGGCCAATGTGGCGGAGAAAGCCCCCATGCTGATCGAACTGGGGACCAATATCAGCCAGTCGCCTCCGCCCGAGCTGCTCTGGTTGCAGCAGATCCCGCTGGTGGGCGGCAAGCTCTATGACTTCTGGCAGCAAATTCTGGCGAGCGGTGGTCAGGTGCTGTTTGCCAAGCTGGCGCCCTACTTCGGTCAGACGGCGCGCTGGCTGGCTGCTCAGGCCGGTAATCTGGGCATGCTGCTGGTCCACTTCCTGCTGACGGTCGGTATCTGTGGTCTGCTCTATCACTCCGGTGAAGTGGTGGCGACCGGCATTCGCCGCTTTGCCCACCGGCTGGCCGGGGATCGCGGTGACAATGCGACCGTGCTGGCTTCCCAGGCGATCCGCGCCGTGGCCATGGGGGTGGTGGTTACTGCGCTGGTGCAATCCTCGGTGGCCGGGGTGGGGCTGTGGATCGCGGGCATCCCCTACACCATGGTTCTGGTGGTGGTAATGTTCCTGCTCATCGTCGCCCAGATAGGTCCCTTTCCGGTGCTGATCTCCTGTGTCGGTTATCTCTACTGGAGCGGTGATACTACCTGGGGCACCTTCCTGCTGGTCTGGTCGCTGATCGCCGGCACAATGGACAACTTCCTGCGTCCCTTCCTGATCAAACGCGGTGCCAATCTGCCCCTCATTCTCATTCTGGTGGGGGTTATCGGCGGCCTGCTGGCGATGGGGATCATCGGTCTGTTTATCGGCCCCGTGGTGCTGGCTGTGGCTTATACCTTGCTGGATGCCTGGATCAAGGAGGGTGACCACCAGTCAGAGGCGACCCATATCGCGGCAGCGCCCAGTATAGATTGACGGTTCTATAAAAAGACGATGCAAAGAGCCGCCCGATGGGCGGCTCTTTTGTTGATGATGACAGCGTCAGGCCAGTTGTTTCATACCTAAGCCGCAGCGGTTGTTCACAGCATCTGCTTGAGGCGATAGAGCAGGTCCAGTGCCTGGCGCGGGGTGAGCTCGTCCGGGCGCACTGCTTCCAGCTCTTCCACCACCGGATGAGGCTGCGGGGCGAGGGTCACCGGAGCCGGGCGGCTTTCACCGGCGGCGGCCGGAGTGGCGCTCTCCAGCTCATGCAGTTTGTGACGGGCCTGCTGGATCACCGATTTGGGTACCCCCGCCAGTGCCGCTACTTGCAGGCCGTAGGAGCGGCTGGCCGCCCCTTCCTGCACCGCGTGCATAAAGGCAATGGTGTCGCCGTGCTCCACCGCATCGAGATGGACGTTGGCCAGCCCGCTCATCAGCTCGGGCAGGCGGGTCAGCTCGAAGTAGTGGGTAGCGAACAGGGTGTAGGCGCCAATCTTGCTCGCCAGCTGTTCGGCGCAGGCCCACGCCAGCGAGAGACCGTCGTAGGTGCTGGTGCCGCGGCCAATCTCGTCCATCAGCACCAGACTGCGGGCGGTGGCGTTGTTGAGGATATTGGCGGTCTCGGTCATCTCCACCATAAAGGTGGAGCGGCCGGAGGCGAGATCGTCTGACGCTCCGATGCGGGTGAAGATGCGGTCGATGGGGCCGATGCGGGCGCTGTCGGCGGGCACGAAGGCGCCGATATGGGCCAGCAGCACGATCAGCGCGGTCTGGCGCATGTAGGTCGATTTACCGCCCATGTTGGGGCCTGTGATGATCAGCATCCGCCGCTCACGCTCCAGCCGGATAGGGTTGGCGATAAAGGGATCTGTCATTACCTGCTCAACCACCGGATGGCGGCCCGCCTCGATCAGGATCTGATCCTCATCGATGAGGGTCGGGCAGCGATAGTCGAGGGTCTCGGCCCGCTCGGCCAGGTTGGCCAGCACGTCCAGCTCCGCCAGTGCGGCGGCGGAATCCTGCAGATCGCCGAGGTGGGGCAGCAGGGCATCGAGCAGCTCTTCGTAGAGCCGTTTCTCCAGCGCCAGCGCCTGGGACTGGGCGGTGAGTACCTTGTCCTCGTACTTCTTCAGCTCATCGATGATGTAGCGTTCGTTGTTCTTGAGGGTCTGGCGGCGGATGTAGTGGGCCGGCACCAGATGGCTGTTGGCGCGGCTCACCTCAATGTAGAAGCCGTGCACCTTGTTGTAGCCCACCTTGAGGGTATTGATGCCGGTCAGCAGCTTCTCCCGCTCCTCGATGCGGGCGAGGCTGGCGGTGGCGCCGTTGGCGAGATCCCGCAGCTCGTCCAGCTCCTGATTGAAGCCGTCACGGATGACGCCACCATCGCGGATTAGCACTGGCGGCACCTCCATCACCGCGCGCTCCAGCAGGTCGAGCAGCTCGGGGAAGGTGCTGGCCCGCTCGGCCAGTTGTTGCACCGCTTCGTGCTCGTTGTCCGCCAGCAGGCGCTGCAACTCGGGTAACTGGGCGAAGGCCTGACGCAGGCGGGTGAGGTCGCGCGGGCGGGCCGAGCGCAGGGCGAGACGGGCCAGCACCCGCTCCACATCACCCACCTGACGCAGCAGGTTGCCCAACTCGTCGTAGAGGTTCTGCTCAATGAGCTCCTTGATGGTGCTCTGGCGACCTTTCAGGATCACCCGATCGCGGATCGGCTGGTGGATCCAGCGCTTGAG
>NZ_JAAKNE010000055.1:0-26731 GCF_049170755.1 Aeromonas sp. 604176 | reverse complement strand
GCAGTTGAGGCAGTTGAGGCAGTTGAGGCAGTTGAGGCAGTTGAGGCAGTTGAGGCAGTTGAGGCAGTTGAGGCAGTTGAGGCAGTATCAGAATGGATTAAAAGAAAAGCCGGGACAAGCCCGGCTTTTTCTTTATCACTCAGCAGCTGCTTCAGCAGCGGCCGGGCGGTCTACCAGCTCAATATAAGCCATAGGGGCGTTGTCGCCAGCACGGAAACCGCATTTCAGAATGCGAGTATAACCGCCGGCGCGCTCCAGGTAGCGCGGGCCCAGTTCATTGAACAGCTTAGCCACGATCGCGTTGTCGCGAGTGCGGGCAAATGCCAGACGACGATTAGCAACGCTATCAGTCTTGGCAAGGGTGATCAGCGGTTCAACTACACGACGCAGCTCTTTTGCCTTAGGCAGAGTCGTCTTGATGATCTCATGACGAACCAGGGAGCTGGCCATGTTGCGGAACATAGCCTGACGATGGCTGCTGTTCCGGTTCAGTTGACGACCACTCAAACGATGGCGCATGACCTTATCCTTCTAACTAAATCTGTGAAACCCGTAATCTGGATTACTCGTCAGCGATGCTGGCGGGCGGCCAGTTCTCAAGGCGCATGCCAAGAGACAGACCACGGGAGGCCAACACGTCCTTGATCTCAGTCAGGGACTTCTTACCGAGGTTAGGAGTCTTAAGCAACTCAACTTCGGTACGCTGTACCAGATCACCAATATAGTGGATAGCTTCTGCCTTCAGACAGTTCGCAGAACGAACTGTCAGCTCCAAATCATCGACAGGACGCAGCAGAATCGGATCAAACTCGGGTTTCTCTTCTTTCTTCTCGGGCACGCTGACATCGCGCAGATCCACGAAGGCTTCCAGTTGCTCAGCCAGAATAGTGGCAGAACGACGGATAGCTTCCTCAGGATCCAGGGTACCATTGGTCTCCATGTCGATGACCAGCTTGTCCAAGTCGGTACGCTGTTCCACACGTGCTGCCTCAACATTGTAGGCAATACGAACGATGGGGCTGAACGCGGAGTCCAGCAGCAGGCGACCGATAGGACGCTCTTCGTCATCGTTGTGAACACGAGCAGAAGCAGGCACATAACCACGACCGCGCTGAACTTTCAAGCGCATGCTGATTTCAGCATTGGCACCAGTCAGGTGGCAGATTACGTGCTCCGGGTTTACGATCTCGACTTCATCACCGTGAGTGATATCACCTGCGGTAACGGGGCCTGTTCCAGACTTGGTCAGGGACAGAGTTACCTCGTCCTTGCCTTCCAGCTTCACAGCGATACCTTTCAGGTTGAGCAGGATTTCAAGAATGTCTTCCTGTACACCTTCTTTGCTGCTGTACTCATGCAGTACCCCGTCAATTTCGACTTCAGTAACTGCACAACCGGGCATAGAAGACAGCAAAATACGACGCAGGGCGTTGCCCAGCGTGTGACCAAAGCCACGCTCGAGTGGCTCAAGAGTCACTTTCGCATGAGTCGGGCTAACTTGCTCGATGTCAACTAGCCGCGGTTTAAGAAAATCTGTTACAGAACCCAGCATTGTGTCCTCTCTTTAGAAGCTAGCTTTACTTGGAGTAAAGCTCGACGATCAGCTGTTCGTTAATGTCGGCAGACAGGTCGGAACGCTCTGGCAGGCGCTTGAAGGCACCTTCCATTTTAGCGGCATCAACCTCTACCCAAGTCGGCTTCTCGCGCTGACCAGCAACCTCAAGGGCAGCTTTGATACGCGCTTGCTTCTTAGCCTTCTCACGAACGCAGATCACGTCCTCAGGGGAAACCTGGAAAGAAGGAATGTTCACAACGCGGCCGTTTACCATGATGGCCTTGTGGCTCACCAGCTGACGAGATTCAGCGCGGGTAGCACCGAAGCCCATGCGGTATACGACGTTGTCCAGACGACCTTCCAGCAGCTGCAACAGGTTTTCACCGGTGTTACCCTTTTGACGGGCAGCGTCGCGGTAGTAGTTGCGGAACTGTTTTTCCAATACGCCGTAGATACGACGAACTTTTTGTTTCTCGCGCAGTTGCACACCGTAATCGGACAGACGGGGCTTGCGAGCGCCGTGCTGACCAGGAGCGGTGTCAATCTTGCACTTAGAATCAATCGCACGAACACCAGACTTCAGGAAGAGGTCTGTGCCCTCACGACGGCTAAGCTTAAGCTTAGGACCGATATATCTTGCCATCTTCTTTCTCCAACAATCCTAGACCAAGTAGCTACAGCGTTACACGCGGCGCTTCTTGGGAGGACGACAACCGTTGTGCGGGATCGGAGTCACATCAGTAATGTTAGTGATGCGGAAACCAGCCGCGTTCAGGGCGCGGATGGAAGACTCACGACCGGGACCCGGACCTTTGACCATGACTTCCAGGTTCTTGACGCCATATTCTTTGGCCATCTCACCAGCGCGCTCGGCAGCTACCTGAGCAGCGAACGGGGTGGACTTACGAGAACCACGGAAACCGGAACCACCAGAAGTAGCCCAAGACAGAGCATTGCCCTGACGGTCAGTAATGGTCACGATTGTGTTGTTGAAAGATGCATGAACGTGCGCAATACCGTCGCTCACTTGCTTTTTAACGCGCTTGCGAGCACGAGTCGGAGTTTTAGCCATTTTCTACCTTCCCGTTACTTCTTGATAGCCTTGCGCGGACCCTTACGGGTACGAGCGTTGGTCTTGGTACGTTGACCACGAACAGGCAGGCTACGACGGTGACGCAAACCACGGTAGCAACCCAGATCCATCAATCGCTTGATGTTCATGGAAATCTGACGACGCAGGTCACCTTCAACGGTGAATTTACCTACTTGTTCACGCAGACTCTCGATCTGAGCTTCGTCCAGGTCTTTAATTTTCACATTCTCAGCGATACCGGCTGCGGCACAAATGGCCTTGGAGCGGGTACGACCGACGCCATAAATCGCAGTCAAAGCAATGACTGCATGCTTATGGTCAGGAATGTTAATGCCAGCGATACGGGCCACTATTCACTCCTACATATAGTAGATTACGACCACCACAAAGCCCGTGAGCGGATACGTGGCGGTCAACCAATACACAACAAAAGTTGGCTGGCTATATTAGCCAGCACAACTATTTGTTGCAAGTACTAACCGTAAAAAATTAGCCTTGGCGCTGTTTATGCTTTGGCTCGCTGCAAATCACACGCACCACACCGTGACGCTTGATGATTTTGCAGTTACGGCAGATTGCCTTAACGGAAGCACGAACTTTCATTGCTTAACTCCGTAACTACGCCGACCTTTAGCGGCCGTAGCCCTTCAGGTTGGCCTTCCTCAGGACGTCACCATATTGATGAGACATCATATGGGTTTGTACCTGAGCCATGAAGTCCATGATAACCACCACAATAATCAGCAGCGAAGTGCCACCGAAGTAGAACTGTACGTTCCAGGCAGTCATCAGGAACTGGGGTACCAGACAGATAAAGGTTATATAGAGCGCACCTGCCAATGTCAGGCGAGTCATAACCTTATCGATATAACGTGCTGTCTGCTCGCCCGGGCGGATCCCCGGGATAAAGGCTCCACTCTTCTTCAGGTTATCTGCTGTCTCGCGGGGGTTGAACACCAGCGCGGTATAGAAGAAACAGAAAAAGATAATGGCTGCTGCATACAGCATCTCGTAAAGCGGCTGACCCGGCTGCAGGACCATAGAGACCTGTTGCAGGATATCAGCGACTTTACCCTCACCCTGACCAAACCAGGAGGTAATGGTCCCCGGGAAGAGGATGATGCTGGATGCGAAAATCGCAGGAATCACACCAGCCATATTCACTTTCAACGGCAGGTGTGTGCTTTGCGCGGCAAATACCTGGCGGCCTTGTTGACGCTTGGCATAGTTAACGACAATACGACGCTGACCACGCTCCACGAACACCACAAAGTAAGTCACTGCGAAAACAATCAAGCCCAGCAACAACAACAGCAGGATGTGCAATTCCCCTTGACGTGCCTGTTCGGCCGTAGCGCCAATGGCATGCGGCAGACCAGCAACGATACCTGTGAAAATAATCAACGAGATACCATTACCAATCCCACGCTCGGTAATCTGCTCACCCAACCACATCAAGAACATGGTACCGGTGACCAGACTCACAACCGCTGTGAAATAGAAGCCCAAACCCGGATGAGTCACGAGTCCTTGCATCATATTCGGCAGACCGGTTGCAATACCAATGGCCTGGAAAGTTCCCAAAACCAGCGTGCCCCAACGGGTATATTGGCTAATCTTGCGACGGCCGGATTCACCCTCTTTCTTGAGTTCAGCAAGAGCAGGATGAACCACTGTCAGCAGCTGGATAATGATCGACGCCGAAATGTACGGCATGATCCCCAACGCAAGAATAGAAGCACGCGATAGTGCACCACCACTGAACATGTTGAACATCTCAATGATGGTGCCCTTCTGTTGCTGGAACAACTCGGCCAGTACGGCGGCGTCAATACCAGGAATCGGCACATAAGAGCCTGCACGGAAAACGATAATCGCCCCGAGAACGAAGAGCAGACGGCTCTTCAGTTCACTCAGACCACCCTGTGCTTTAACATCCAATCCTGGTTTCTTAGCCATTGTACTGATTATTCCTCGATTTTACCGCCAGCGGCCTCGATGGCTGCACGTGCACCTTTGGTGACGGACAGACCACGAACGGTCACAGCACGGTCAATGTTGCCAGACAGAACAACTTTAGCGAACACGATGTTCTTGGTCAGAACGCCGGCTTGCTTCAGAGTGCTCACGTCGACTACATCACCTTCTACCAGGGCGATTTCGTTCAGGCGCACTTCGGCAGATACCAAAGATTTGCGAGAGAAGAAACCGAACTTCGGCAGACGGATTTTCAAAGGCATCTGGCCGCCTTCGAAACCGTTGCGGACTTTACCGCCACCGGAACGAGAGGTTTGACCTTTAACACCACGACCACCGGTCTTGCCCAGACCAGAACCGATACCACGGCCCGGACGGTGCTTAACGCGCTTGGAACCAGCGGCCGGAGACAGAGTATTCAGACGCATGCTTAGCCCTCCACCTTAACCATGTAATAAACCTGGTTGATCATACCGCGTACGCAAGGAGTATCTTCCAGCTCAACGGTGTGACCAATGCGACGCAGACCCAGACCACGCAGAGTCGCCTTGTGCTTTGGCAGACGGCCGATAGAGCTGCGAGTTTGAGTTACTTTTACAGTGTTAGCCATGTCGCATTACCCCAGAATTTCTTCAACGCGCAGACCACGCTTGGCAGCGATCTGTTCCGGTGACTGACCGTGAACCAGAGCGTCTACAGTTGCGCGAACAACGTTGATTGGGTTGGTGGAACCGTAGGTCTTAGCCAGCACGTTGTGGATACCAGCAACTTCCAGAACGGCACGCATGGCGCCGCCTGCGATGATACCAGTACCTTGAGAGGCCGGCTTCATGAACACGGTGGAACCGGAGTGAACACCTTTCACCGGGTGGTGCAGGGTGCCGTTGTTCAGTTCAACCTTGTTCAGGTTACGCTTGGCCTGTTCCATTGCTTTTTGAATAGCAGCCGGAACTTCACGGGCTTTACCGTAACCGTAACCTACACGGCCGTTACCATCACCCACCACGGTCAACGCGGTGAAGGACATGATACGACCACCTTTAACAGTTTTCGAAACACGGTTTACTGCAATGAGCTTTTCTTGCAGTTCGCCGGCTTGAGATTCGACTTTAGCCATCTTCGACTCCTAGCTTAGAACTGAAGACCAGCGTCACGTGCGGCAGCTGCCAGGGCAGCGATGCGACCGTGATACTTGAAACCGGAACGATCGAAAGATACGTTCTGAACGCCTTTGGCAATAGCACGCTCAGCGATAGCTTTACCTACAGCGGTAGCCGCATCTGCGTTACCGGTGTATTTCAGAGCTTCACTGATGGCTTTCTCTACTGTGGAAGCAGAGGCCAGAACTTCGGAACCGTTGGCTGCAATAACCTGCGCATAGATATGACGCGGGGTACGGTGAACAACCAGACGGGTAGCTCCCAGTTCCTGCATCTTTTTCCGAGCACGAGTAGCACGACGGAGACGAGCTGCTTTCTTGTCCATAGTGTTACCTTACTTCTTCTTAGCTTCTTTAGTACGCACTTGCTCGTTGGCATAGCGTACACCCTTGCCCTTGTAGGGCTCCGGAGCGCGGTAAGCACGGATATCGGCGGCGACTTGGCCAACCAGCTGCTTGTCGACACCACGCAGAACGATTTCTGTGGCAGTCGGGCACTCAGCGGTCACACCAGCCGGCAGCGCATGCTCTACCGGGTGAGAGAAGCCCAGAGCCAGCGCAACAGCATTGCCCTTGATGGAGGCTTTATAACCTACACCAACCAGCTGCAGCTTGCGCTCGAAGCCTTGGGTAACACCGATTACCATGTTGTTGACCAATGCACGGGCAGTACCGGCCTGAGCGTCAGCACCAGCGATGCTGCCGCGCGGGGCGAACTTCAGTACATTGTCTTCTTTGGTCACTTCTACACCGGCGTGAATAGAGCGAACCAGAGAACCTTTACCACCTTTGATGGTCAGTTCCTGGCCGTTCAGAGTCACCTCTACGCCAGCAGGAATAGTGACGGGTGCCTTAGCAACACGAGACATTTCCTACCTCCTATTAAGCGACGTAGCAGATGATCTCACCGCCCATGCTTGCTTTGCGAGCAGCACGGTCAGTCATCACACCTTTAGACGTGGACACGATAGCAACACCGAGACCGCCCATAACTTTCGGCAGATCAGTAGTGCGCTTGTAAATACGCAGGCCTGGACGGCTTACGCGTTGGATCAGTTCTACAACTGGCTTGCCCTGGAAATATTTCAGTTCAATTTCCAGTTCCGGCTTCACGTCACCAGCTACGGAGTAGCCAGCGATGTAACCTTCTTCTTTCAGCACTTTGGCGATAGCCACTTTCAGCTTGGAAGAAGGCATGGAAACCGCAACTTTGCTCGCCGCCTGACCGTTACGGATGCGGGTCAGCATATCCGCGATCGGATCTTGCATGCTCATAAGTCTAACTCCCGAGATTCGTTACCAAGAAGCCTTCTTCAGGCCCGGAATTTCGCCCTTCATGGCATGCTCACGCACCTTGATGCGAGACAGGCCAAACTTGCGCAGGAAACCGTGCGGACGACCAGTAATATTGCAACGGTTACGCTGGCGGGACGGACTGGAATCACGGGGCAGCTGTTGCAGTTGCAGTACAGCATCCCAACGCGCTTCTTCAGAAGCGTTCATGTCAACGATGATAGCTTTCAGCTCGGCACGCTTGGTCGCGTACTTGGCTACCAGCTTGGCACGCTTTGCTTCGCGCGCTTTCATGGATGTTTTAGCCATAACCCTAACCTTACTTGCGGAATGGGAAGTTAAAGGCAGCCAGCAGAGCACGGCCTTCTTCATCGGTATTCGCGGAAGTGGTGATGGTGATATCCAGACCACGGACGCGATCG
This sequence comes from Aeromonas sp. 604176, assembly GCF_049170755.1. Lineage (NCBI taxonomy): Bacteria > Pseudomonadati > Pseudomonadota > Gammaproteobacteria > Aeromonadales > Aeromonadaceae > Aeromonas > Aeromonas sp. 604176. The sequence continues at coordinate 19,232 of NZ_JAAKNE010000055.1, read as the reverse complement.
ACTTTGTCATAGTCGATTTCCGGGAAGATGATCTGCTCACGCACGCCCATGGAGTAGTTACCACGACCGTCGAACGCTTTAGCGTTCAGGCCACGGAAGTCACGGATACGCGGTACGGAGATGCAGATCAGCCGTTCCAGGAACTCCCACATACGCTCGCCACGCAGGGTTACTTTACAACCTATCGGGTAGCCTTCACGAATCTTGAAGCCCGCAACAGATTTGCGAGCTTTGGTGATCAGCGGCTTCTGACCGGAAATGGCAGCCATATCGGCAGCAGCATTTTCCAGCAATTTCTTGTCAGAGATCGCTTCACCAACACCCATGTTCAGGGTGATTTTCTCGATCCGAGGGACTTGCATGATAGTCTTGTAACCGAACTGCTTGGACAGTTCATTTACTACATCGGATTTGTAGTAATCATGCAGTTTCGCCATCGTTAAACTCCAATTACTTCACAAGTTCGCCGGTGGATTTGAAGAAACGGACTTTTTTGCCGTCTTCAATCCGGAAACCAACGCGGTCAGCTTTGCCAGTGGCAGAGTTGAACAGCGCTACGTTTGATACATCGATGGGGGCTTCTTTGGTGACGATACCGCCAGCCTGACCCAGTGCGGGTACCGGCTTCTGGTGTTTCTTCACCTGGTTGATGCCTTCCACGATTACCTTACCTTTTGCAATCAGGACTTGAGTGACTTTGCCACGCTTGCCCTTGTCTTTGCCGGTAAGAACAATCACTTCGTCTTCGCGACGGATTTTAGCTGCCATCGTTCGACTCCTTACAGTACTTCGGGTGCCAGGGACACAATCTTCATGAACTTCTCATTACGCAGTTCACGGGTCACCGGGCCAAAAATACGAGTACCGATTGGCTGTTGGTTGTTGTTAAGCAACACAGCCGCATTGTTGTCGAAACGGATGACAGAGCCGTCCGGACGACGAACGCCTTTACGGGTGCGTACGACCACCGCGTTATACACATCACCTTTCTTCACTTTACCGCGAGGAATGGCTTCCTTGATGGAAACCTTGATGATGTCGCCGATGCCGGCGTAACGGCGGTGCGAGCCACCCAGAACCTTAATACACATTACACTGCGAGCGCCGGAGTTGTCGGCAACACCCAGCATACTTTGCATCTGGATCATCTTAGTGCTCCGCTTTGTTTACTTCTTATCCCTAATGGGATCTGGCTGCCTTCAAAAGGCGCGAAACTATAACACAGGATTTTCAGAAAAGGTAGCCTAAAAAACAAACGGCCCCTGAAAGGGGCCGCTTGGACTACAAAGTACCGATTAGGCCTTTTCTACAACGGCAACCAGGGTCCAGGACTTGGTCTTGGACAGCGGGCGGCATTCGCGGATTTCCACGAGGTCGCCAGCTTTGCACTCGTTGTTTTCGTCATGTACGTGCAGCTTGGTAGTGCGCTTGATGATCTTACCGTAGATCGGGTGCTTTACCTTGCGCTCGATAGCAACAGTGATGGACTTGTCCATCTTGTCGCTTATTACACGACCTTGCAGAGTACGGATCTTGTCAGTCATTACGCACCTGCCTTCTCAGTCAGTACAGTCTTGATACGTGCGACGTCACGACGCACTTGTTTCAGAGTGTGAGTCTGAGCCAGCTGGCCGGTGGACGCTTGCATGCGCATGTTGAATTGCTCACGCAGCAGGCCCAGCAGCTCCTGGTTCAGTTCTTCGACGCTCTTTTGACGCAGATCTTGGGCTTTCATCACATCACCGTCTTAATTACGAAAGTGGTCTGAACAGACAGCTTAGCTGCGGCCAGGGCAAACGCTTCACGCGCCAGAGCCTCAGGTACACCGTCCATCTCGTACAGAACCTTGCCAGGCTGGATCGGGCAAACCCAGTATTCCACGTTACCCTTACCTTTACCCATACGAACTTCGAGGGGCTTTTCGGTGATGGGCTTGTCCGGGAACACACGGATCCAGATCTTACCTTGACGCTTAACGTGACGGGTCATGGCACGACGGGCTGCTTCGATTTGACGAGCAGTCAGTTGACCACGGGATGTCGCCTTCAGGCCAAAGGTACCGAAGGATACTTCGTTACCAGAGGTGGCCAGACCGCGGTTACGACCCTTGTGGGTCTTGCGGAATTTAGTACGCTTAGGTTGCAACATTTACCGAATCTCCTTACTTAGCAGCGCGGCGCTTGTTGTCACGCTTGGGCTTTGCAGGAGCTTGCTCTTGAGCAGCGGCAGCGTTAACAGCAGCCAGACCGCCCAGAACTTCGCCCTTGAAGATCCAAACTTTAACGCCGATCACACCGTAAGTGGTGTGGGCTTCAGAAGTTGCGTAGTCGATGTCGGCACGCAGGGTGTGCAACGGCACACGACCTTCACGGTACCATTCGGTACGCGCGATTTCAGCGCCGCCCAGACGACCGGAAACTTCCACTTTGATGCCCTTGGCACCCAGGCGCATTGCGTTCTGTACGGCGCGCTTCATAGCACGACGGAACATTACACGACGCTCCAGCTGGGAAGTGATGCTGTCGGCAACGAGTTTGCCATCCAGCTCCGGCTTGCGGACTTCGGAAATGTTGATCTGAGCAGGCACGCCAGCAATAGTGGCTACAGCTTTGCGCAGCTTCTCAACGTCTTCGCCTTTCTTACCGATTACAACACCCGGACGAGCGGTGTGAATGGTCACACGGATGCTCTTGGCCGGACGCTCAATGGTGATCTTGGACAAGGACGCGTTTTTCAGTTCCTTGGTCAGGAACTGGCGTACTTGAAAATCGCTGTACAGGTTGTCAGCGAAGTCTTTGGTGTTCGCGAACCAGGTAGAATTCCAAGGCTTGGTAATACCCAGGCGAATGCCATTAGGATGTACTTTCTGACCCATTGCTTATCTCCCAGCCTTAGCGTCGGATACCACTACAGTGATGTGAGCGGTACGCTTGAGGATACGATCCGCACGACCTTTGGCACGCGGACGGATGCGCTTCATGGAGGGACCTTCGTCGACCATGATAGTAGCAACACGCAGCGCGTCGATATCGGCGCCTTCGTTGTGCTCAGCGTTTGCAATGGCAGATTCCAGCACTTTCTTAACCAGCACTGCAGCCTTTTTCGGGCTGAAGGTCAGGATATTCAGAGCCTTGTCTACGGACAGACCACGTACTTGATCGGCTACCAGACGAGCTTTCTGGGCAGAAGTACGGGCATAACGGTGTTTAGCGATAGCTTCCATCATTTATCCCTTAGCGCTTCTTAGCCTTCTTATCAGCAGCATGGCCGCGATAAGTACGAGTCGGTGCGAATTCACCCAGTTTGTGACCGATCATTTCTTCGGTAACGAAAACCGGAACGTGCTGACGACCATTATGGACAGCGATGGTCAAACCGATCATGTTCGGGATGATCATTGAACGACGGGACCAGGTTTTAACCGGCTTTTTATCCCCGCTTTCCACCGCTTTCTCTACCTTCTTCAGCAAGTGCAGGTCAATAAATGGACCCTTCTTGAGAGAACGTGGCATGGTGATTCCTCTATGTTAACAATTACTTGTTACGACGACGTACGATGTACTTGTCGGTACGCTTGTTCTTACGGGTCTTGAAGCCTTTAGCCTTCTGGCCCCATGGGGACACAGGCTGCATGCCCTTGTTACGACCCTCACCACCACCGTGCGGGTGGTCAACCGGGTTCATCGCCATACCGCGAACGGTCGGACGAATACCACGCCAGCGGTTTGCACCGGCTTTACCCAGTTGACGCAACATGTGCTCGGAGTTACCGACTTCACCGATGGTAGCGCGGCACTCGGCCAGAACTTTACGTACTTCGCCGGAACGCAGACGCAGAGTTACATAGTTACCTTCACGAGCCAGGATCTGGATGAAAGTACCAGCGGAACGAGCCAGCTGTGCACCTTTACCAGGCTTCATCTCTACAGCGTGAACGGTAGAACCAACCGGGATGTTGCGCATCGGCAGGGCGTTACCTACCTTGATGGCTGCATCAGCACCAGAAGCGATCGCGTCACCAGCTTTCAGGCCTTTCGGAGCCAGGATGTAACGACGCTCACCGTCTGCATACAACACCAGAGCGATGTTAGCGGTACGGTTCGGATCGTATTCCAGGCGCTCTACTTTAGCCGGGATACCGTCTTTGTCGCGCTTGAAGTCGACGATACGGTAGTGCTGCTTGTGACCACCACCGATATGACGGGTAGTGATACGGCCGTTGTTGTTACGACCACCGGACTTGCTTTTGCTGTCCAGCAGAGCGGCGAAGGGCTTGCCCTTGTACAGCTCTTGATTGACGATCTTGACGACGTGGCGGCGGCCCGGAGAAGTAGGCTTGCACTTAACGATTGCCATTTTTGAGAACTCCTCTTACTCGGCTGCGCCCATGAAGTCGATGTCCTGACCAGCTTTCAGGGTCACATAAGCCTTTTTCCAATCGGAACGACGGCCTACGCGTGCACCTGCGCGCTTGGTCTTACCCTTCATGTTCAGGGTACGGACGGTCTCAACTTCGACCTCGAACAGTTTCGCAACTGCAGCTTTGACTTCCGCCTTGGTAGCATCAACAGCAACTTTGAACACGATAGTGTTCTGCTTTTCTGCAACCATGGTGCTCTTTTCAGAGATGTGCGGAGCCTTCAGAACTTTCAGCAGACGCTCTTCACGGATCATGCCAGCATCTCCTCGATTTGCTTAACTGCGTCAGCAGTCATCAGAACCTTGTCGAAAGCGATCAGGCTGACCGGGTCGATACCGGCAACGTCACGCACGTCAACTTTGTACAGGTTGCGAGCAGCCAGGAACAGGTTCTCATCGACTTCAGCAGTCACGATCAGAACGTCAGTCAGTTCCATTTCTTTCAGCTTGGCGATCAGTTCTTTGGTCTTCGGAGCTTCGATGCCGAACTTCTCAACAACGATCAGGCGCTCTTGACGTACCAGCTCGGACAGAATGCTACGGATAGCGCCGCGGTACATCTTCTTGTTTACTTTCTGGCTGTGATCTTGCGGCTTAGCAGCAAAAGTCACACCACCGGAACGCCAGATGGGCGAACGGATGGAGCCAGCACGGGCACGACCAGTACCCTTCTGACGCCACGGCTTTTTGCCGCCACCAGACACTTCAGAGCGAGTCAGCTGCGCACGAGTACCCTGACGGGCACCAGCGGCATATGCAACGACGACCTGGTGAACCAGAGCTTCGTTGAATTCGCGCCCGAAGGTAGTCTCGGAAACTTCAAGAGCGCTCTTGGCGTCTTTCATTACCAATTCCATTACTATCTCCTCAGACGTTACGCTTTGACGGCAGGTTTGACGATCACGTTGCCGTTGGTTGCACCCGGTACTGCACCTTTGATGAGCAGCAGGTTGCGTTCAGCGTCAACACGAACCAGTTCCAGGTTCTGAGTCGTTACACGCTCAGCACCCATGTGACCAGCCATCTTTTTGCCCTTGAATACACGACCCGGAGTCTGGTTCTGACCGATAGAACCCGGAACGCGGTGAGACAAGGAGTTACCGTGGGTCATATCCTGGGTGCGGAAGTTGTGGCGCTTAACAGTACCAGCAAAGCCCTTACCTTTGGATGTGCCGGTAACGTCTACCAGCTTAACGTCAGCGAGAAGATCTACTTTCAGCTCGCTACCAACAGTGAAAGTTTCACCGTTGTTCAGGCGGAATTCCCACAGACCGCGACCGGCTTCTACACCAGCTTTGGCGAAGTGGCCAGCTTCCGGCTTGGTCACACGGCTGGCTTTTTTGGCGCCAGTGGTAACCTGAATAGCGTTGTAGCCGTCGGTTTCTACAGATTTGACCTGAGTTACACGGTTAGCTTCAACTTCGATAACAGTCACCGGGATAGAAACGCCATCTTCAGTGAAGATGCGAGTCATACCCACTTTGCGACCTACAAGACCGATTGTCATTGTTATCAACCTCTTTCCGTAATTAACCCAGGCTGATCTGGACGTCTACACCAGCTGCCAGATCCAGACGCATCAGGGCGTCTACGGTCTTGTCAGTCGGCTCAACGATGTCTACCAGACGCTTGTGAGTGCGGATCTCGTACTGATCACGCGCATCTTTGTTGACGTGCGGGGAGATCAGGACGGTGAAGCGCTCTTTGCGAGTCGGCAGCGGAATAGGACCGCGAACCTGCGCGCCAGTGCGCTTAGCAGTTTCAACGATTTCCGCAGTGGATTGATCAATCAGGCGATGATCAAAAGCCTTCAGGCGGATACGGATTCTTTGGTTCTGCATTGACAGAGCTCCAATAGATAAAAGAACATAAATCAACACCGCCCGACCGAGATTTCTCCCGCCAGAGGTGTGATTTTTCACGTTTCCCCCCATATCGGGAGGACTGTATGGCTGGCTCCTGTAAACAGGAAACTCAGCAGCAGACATATCGTCTGGCTTACCTCATGGGTAAGCGGAGGGGATTATACGGATTTTTCAAATTTGCGCAAGGGCGAGCGAACAGATTATGCGCAGTTTTATGTGACAGATGGATCTCGCCTGCGGCAACGCACTCTGCTGCCAACACCCAAGTAACGACAATGTTACAAGCAGACTGGTAGACTGTGTGCTTGCCTCTGTCAGTGGAACAACATCCCATGCTCAAAGATCAAAAGAAAGCCTATCAGTATGGCCTTTGCGCCGTTGCCCTCTGGTCGACGGTCGCCACAGCCTTCAAAATCTCCCTCGCCTATTTCGAACCTGTGCAACTGTTGCTTGTGGCCGCCTTCACCTCGACTCTCACGCTGACAGCCGTCGTCGCCAAACAGGGCAAATTGCCGCTGCTGAGGAGCTACATCAAGGCCCGCCCTTTCTACTACCTGACTCTGGGCGTGCTGAATCCCTTTCTCTATTACCTGTTGCTGTTCAAAGCCTATGATCTGCTGCCTGCCCAGCAGGCACAGACCCTCAACTACACCTGGGCCATTACCCTCAGTCTGCTGGCCGTCCCCTTCCTCGGCCAGAAGCTGCGTCGGCGTGATGGCGTCGCTATCGTGCTGGGGTATTTTGGCGCGCTGGTGATCGCCACCAGAGGGGATGTATTCGGCCTCCAGTTCGACAGCCCCCTCGGCGTGACGCTGGCGCTGGTCTCGACCCTCATCTGGGCCAGCTACTGGATCCTCAACACCCGCAATCAGGGCGATCCCATTGTCAGCCTGTTGCTCGGCTTTATGATCAGCCTGCCTTTTATCGTCGTGGCGACCTGGTTGCTCTCCGATTTTGCCATGACCGCCTGGCAGGGATGGGCTGGTGCCATCTATGTGGGACTGTTCGAAATGGGCTTCGGTTTCGTGCTCTGGCTGATGGCGCTGCGCCATGCCACCAACACGGCCCCCATCAGCAACCTCATCTTTATCTCGCCGTTTGCCTCACTGGTGCTGCTCAACCTGTTGATCGGCGAAACCATCCATCCGGCCACCCCCATCGGGTTGGCGCTCATCGTTGCCGCCCTGCTGATCCAGCAGCTCAAGTACGGTAAACGCTATCGTGCATCAGTCGAAACCAAGAGCTGACCATGCAGAAGGGCGTATCCACGGATACGCCCTTCTCTCAATCCATCCACTCCTGTGGCTGATGTTTCGGCAGCCGTATCTCGACCAGCAGGCCGCCGAGATCCGAGCTTCCCAGCCGGATAGTGCCGTGGTGCTGGGCGACTATCTTGGCCACGATGGCCAACCCCAAGCCACTGCCGCCAACAGTTCGCGCCACATTCCCCTGAGTAAACGGCTTGAGCACCCGGGAGTAGTCCTGCTCCGGAATACCGGGGCCATCATCGGATAGGCGCAGGCGCACCCAGTGCCCGTCGTCCTTCAACTCGGCATACAAGCGGCTCGCCCCATAACGCTGCGAGTTGCTTGATAGGTTGTTCAACACCCGCCGGATACTAACCGGATTGCAGGCCACCCGCACCGCCTCTTGCGGCAGCGCCAGATCAACCTCCAGCCCCTGCTCCGAGTAGATCAGCAAGGTATCGTGCACCAGCTGGGTCAGGTCGATCGGCTCCAAATCCTGCCCCTCGTCCGGGCGGATGTAGTCGATGAACTGATCGATGATGGCATTGGACTCATCGATATCGGCATTGATGCTCTCCTTGAGGTACTCGTCACCGGAGGACATCATCTCGGTCGCCAGCCGGATGCGGGTCAGCGGGGTACGCAGATCGTGGGAAACCCCCGCCATCATCAGGTTACGCTCTTCGATCAGGCTCTTGATGGAGTGCGACATATGGTTGAAGGTGCGGGTCAGTCGCCTTACTTCCCGTGAACCCAGCTCCCCCAGCGCCTCGGGGAAATGGCCTCTGGCCACCGCAACAGCGCCAGCTTCGAGATCCTCGAGCGGGCGCACCAGCTGCCGGGCAAAGCGCCAGGCCGCAAACAGAGTGATCACCAGCAGCACGCTCAGATAGATGATGAGCGGTTCGATATCGTCATCTTCAATCTCGGTCAGCGGGATCCGCACCCAGATTTTGCTGGCCTGCGGCGGCTGGATCCAGATGATGTAGTGATCCTGGATCTCGACCCGCACCTTGGCCGGGCCACCCAGCTCGCGACTGATGTTTTCCTCCAGATAGGGGTATGGCTTGGCATCGTTGAAGCCATGTTGCACCGCCTCGCTCTGGGTATAGATGTCGGTACCGGTTGTCACATAGACCAGCGCCTCGGCATCTTCGCTCAGCGCCAGTTGTTCAGTGTTGACCGGAAAGATCAGCTTGACCTGATTGGCCAGCAAGTGACTGATCTGCTTGACGGTTGGCGCCAGCAGATAGTTGTAGAAGGTGACGTAGGAGACCGCTTGATAGACCACCAGGACGGCGGCCAGAAACCAGAGCATGCGGGAAAACATGCTGCCGACCTTTTTCATGCACCGTCACCATCTGGCACGAACACATACCCCAGACCCCACACGGTCTGCAGGTAGCGGGGCTGGGCCGGATCCTGTTCCAGCAGGCGGCGCAGGCGAGAGACCTGCACGTCGATGCTGCGCTCGGTGGCGGTGTATTCACGACCACGGGCCAGATTCATCAGCTTGTCGCGGGAGAGCGGCTCGCGCGGATGGCTGACCAGCACCTTGAGCACCGCAAATTCACCGCTGGTGAGCGCCATCGGCTCGCCATCCCGACTCAGCTCGCGGGTCGCGAGATTGAGTTGAAAAGCTCCGAAGTTGACCACCTTTTCTGCAGCAGAGGGAGCCCCCGGCAGCTCGACGGTATGGCGGCGCAGCACGGCACGGATCCGCGCCAGCAGTTCGCGGGGGTTAAACGGCTTGGGCAGATAGTCATCAGCCCCCATCTCGAGCCCGACGATGCGATCCACTTCATCCCCCTTGGCGGTGAGCATCAGCACCGGGATCTGGTTGCCCGCTTCCCGCAGACGACGGCAGATGGAGAGCCCATCCTCCCCCGGCAACATCAGGTCGAGCACCATCAGGCTGAAATTTTCACGAGTCAGCAAGCGATCGGCCTGCTCGCCATTGGCCACGCCGCGCACTACGAATCCCTGCTCGGTGAGATAGCGCTCCAACAGGGAACGTAATTTCAGGTCATCGTCCACGACCAGGACCTTGTATTGCTGCTGACTCATTGCTTTGCCTCTTCATTCTTTAGCTGCCCACCATACTAGGGGGGGATATCGCGGGAGAAAAGCATAAATATGTTACCGGTTATTACCCATGATCAGAGCGTGACGGCCGTCAAGCCCTCCTCCAGACCAGTACCGCTGAATGTCTCCCGCCAAGCTGGCGCAATTTCTCTCGACAGAAGGAGGACAAAAGCTAATATTCCCGAGCAGTTAGCGATGATTACCCCTCTTTGACCAGGTCCGCATCACCATGAAGACAAAGCTGATCACCCGCGAAGGCTACAACAAGCTGAAAGAAGAGCTCGATTTCCTCTGGCGTCAGGAGCGCCCCGAGGTCACCAGGAAGGTGGCATGGGCCGCCAGCCTGGGGGATCGCAGCGAAAATGCCGACTACCAGTACAACAAGAAGCGACTGCGGGAGATCGATCGGCGGGTGCGTTACCTGCGCAAATGTCTCGAAGAGCTGGGGATCGTCGACTATGCCCCCGCGCAGGAGGGCAAAGTCTTCTTCGGTGCCTGGGTCGAGGTGGAAAACGAAGAGGGCGAGACCAAGCGCTTTCGCATCGTCGGCTATGACGAGATCTTCGAGCGCAAGGATTACATCTCCATCGACTCCCCCATGGCCCGCGCCCTGCTCAAGAAAGAGGTCGGTGATGAAGCCATCGTCCGTACGCCAGTTGGTGACGTCTGCTGGTATATCAACGAGATCAGCTACCCCAAATAGCCGGACTACTGGTGAGCTGCTTGCCACAGGCACATCCTGAGTCACAGGTGCAATGGCAAGATATGCGCTCTCCCCTGCGACTTATCAGTCTGACGGGTGCAGACCCCGGCGCAGGGTGGCATCCCGCAACACGACCCCATATAGTGCTCACACTTGGCGCCTGATGGCGCGGACTCGACCACAGAGGCCCTCAACAACATCATGATGCAAACCATAGAGAGACAGATTGCCGGTGAGCTCAATGCTCGCCCGGAGCAGGTGCAGGCCGCAGTGCGCCTGCTGGATGAAGGCTCGACCGTGCCCTTTATCGCCCGTTACCGTAAAGAGGTGACCGGCGGTCTGGACGATAGCCAGTTGCGCACCCTAGAGAGCCGCCTCGGCTATCTGCGTGAACTGGAAGATCGCCGTCAGGTGATCATTCGCTCCATCGAAGAGCAGGGCAAGCTGACCCCCGAGCTGATGCGCGAATTGAATGGTGCCGACAGCAAGACCCGGCTGGAAGATCTCTACCTCCCCTACAAGCCCAAACGCCGCACCAAGGGGCAGATGGCGATCGAAGCCGGGTTGGAGCCGCTGGCCAACCTGCTGCTCAGCGACCCGATGCAGGATCCCGAGCAAGCTGCAGCCACCTTCCTCAATCCCGAACAGGGCATTGCCGACAGCAAGGCTGCCCTCGACGGCGCCCGCTATATTCTGATGGAGCGCTTCGCCGAGCAGGCCGACCTGCTGGAGAAGCTGCGCGACTACCTGTGGCAAAATGCCACCCTGCGCGCCCGCGTGGTGGCAGGCAAGGAGCAGGAAGGGGCCAAGTTCAAGGACTATTTCGAACACGACGAACCCCTGCACAAGGCCCCCTCCCACCGGGTGCTGGCCATGCTGCGCGGCCGCAATGAGGGGATCCTCAATCTGGCGCTGGTCACCGGTGACGACGAGAGTGCCAGCCCCTGCGAAGGGATCATTGCCCACCACCTCAAGCTCAATCTGCAGAACCGCCCGGCCGACAAATGGCTGCAGGGGGTAGTGAGCTGGACCTGGAAGATCAAGTTGTCGCTTCAAATGGAGACCGAGCTGATCGGTCGCATCCGCGAGTCGGCAGAGGAGGAGGCGATCAAGGTGTTCGCCATGAACCTCAAGGATCTGCTGATGGCGGCCCCAGCGGGCATGCGCTGCACCATGGGGCTGGATCCGGGCATCCGCACCGGGGTCAAGGTTGCCGTGGTGGATGCCACCGGCAAACTGGTCGATCACGCCACCATCTATCCGTTCGAACCAAAACGCCAGATTGATCAGAGCCTCAAGACCCTGAGCGAGCTGTGCCAGAAACACAAGGTCGAGCTCATCAGCATCGGCAACGGTACCGCTTCGCGGGAGACCGACCGGCTGGTCAGCGACCTGTTCGAGCGCTACCCCGCCGCCAAGGCGCAGAAGATAGTGGTGAGCGAAGCGGGGGCCTCTGTCTACTCCGCCTCCGAGCTTGCCTCTCAGGAGTTCCCGGATCTCGACGTCTCGATCCGTGGCGCCGTCTCCATCGCCCGCCGCCTGCAAGACCCGCTGGCCGAGCTGGTCAAGATCGATCCCAAGAGTATCGGGGTGGGCCAGTATCAGCACGACGTCGGCCAGAGCCAGCTGGCCCGCCGGCTGGATGCCGTGGTCGAGGATTGCGTGAACGCGGTCGGTGTGGATGTGAATACCGCCTCGGTCGCCCTGCTCAACCGGGTTTCCGGCCTCTCCCAGACGCTGGCCCAGAACATCGTCGCCTACCGGGATGAGCACGGCGCATTCAAGAGCCGTCAGCAATTGCTGAAAGTGAGCCGACTCGGCCCAAAAGCCTTCGAACAGTGCGCCGGCTTCCTGCGCATTCGCGGCGGCAGCAATCCCCTCGACAGCTCGGCTGTACACCCCGAGTCCTATCCGGTCGTGGAGCGGATCCTCGCCAAGCTGGAGCAGACCGTGGAGAGCCTGCTCGGCAACAGCAGCCTGCTGCGCAGCCTGAAACCGGCCGATTACACCGATGAGCAATTCGGCGTGCCCACCATCACCGACATCATCGGCGAGCTGGACAAGCCGGGCCGCGACCCGCGCCCCGAGTTCAAAACAGCGACCTTCAAGGAAGGGGTGGAGCAGATCAGCGACCTGGTGCCCGAGATGGTGCTGGAAGGGGTGGTCACCAACGTCACCAACTTCGGCGCCTTCGTCGATATCGGTGTTCATCAGGACGGGCTGGTGCACATCTCCTCCCTGACCGACCGTTTCGTCAAGGATCCCCGTGAGGTGGTCAAGGCCGGCGACATTGTGCGGGTCAAGGTGCTGGAGGTGGACGCCCCGCGCAAGCGGATCAGCCTGACCATGCGCCTCGACGAAAAGGCAGGGCAGCCCGCCCGCAAGCCGGCTGAAGCGCGCAACAGCTGTGCTGGCAACACCAAACCAAGAAATGAGCCGCGCCAAAGCCCCCCTATGGGTGGTGCCATGGGCAACGCCTTCGCGGCAGCGCTCTCCAAAGCGAAAAAGTAGCGAAACCTTCCAGAAGTCCTCTGAATGCAAAAAGCCCCACAAGGGGCTTTTTTACACGCGAAGCTCAGGATTACTGCGCCAGGGCAGCAAGAATGCTCTCGGGCTCTCCATGCTGGGCCAGCACCTCCCGCAGTCGGTTGAATGCCTTGCAGGCCTCTTGCGGATACTTGCCGTAAGAGACGACGCCGGTGTGGCTCCAGCCAGCCGCCAGCATCACTTTCTTCTTGAAATGGGTTCCTTCAGTTCCCCCTCCTCCGAGCTGCATCAGAAACTGCTCCATCTGCAGGTGGGGGGGCGGTACACGGGAGAAGGTGGTGAAATCTTCCGCTTTGACTTCATCGAAATGCATGACAGCTCCTGTGAAATTGGAATGGGCCTGATCTTCAGGTTAGTTGCAAAACAGGCAAAGCAGCTGAAAGTTTGGCGAGGGTGATTCAGATATGCAGACTGAGGGACTGGGTAGAGGCTGGGCTGACAGCCTGTTGATAGTGGCTCGCGATGACGCTGTTGCGCTTGTCCATATAGGCACTCAGCACACCGCCCGATTTCGCGCTCTGCTCGGCCATCAGCTCTTTGCGCGCCTTGGCTTCACTCGCGGCGGCGCTGCGTGCAACGGCCAAATCCTGCGCGGAAGGCTCGGCAGGCGCCAGCGCTGCAGAGCGGATCTGCTGCATCTTGGAGATGGTAGCCGCAGGGTCACCGGGTACGACACTGGTATCGATCTGGACTTCGCCACCCGTAGCATAACGCTTGCCATCCGGCCCTTGCGTAAACTGATAGGTGGGCGAGCTGGCGTACTCTCCACCCGCAGACTGGTGAGCCTGCTCGTGAGTACGCACCTCCTTGTCACGCTCGACAAGATCCTGAACCTGCTGCTCTTGCCGCTGTTGCTGCTCCTGCTGTTTGGGATCTTGCTGCTTGCGCTGCCCATCCTCACCGGTGGCCTCAACAAAGCGATTGTCTGGCAGTGTCGTCGGCGCTAATTGTCCGGTTTCACGGCTGTTCTGGGAGGTCTGATTGCTGGAGGCCTGAGCGGCTTTGGATTTCTCTTTCTGGGAGCCGACTTCGGATTCGGCAACGGAGGCTTGGCCCGCTCGGGCCTGCGGGATCAGTTCTGCCCGGCGATTATCCGTCCTCGCTGCTTCCACCTGGGGTTGCAGCTGTGTCGGGATAAGGGGAGGCAGACTGACATTGATGTTCATCTCACACCCGGATGTCGATCAGGGTTCCCATCATCTCGCTGGCGGTCTGCACTACCTTGGCGGAAGCGCCAGCCTGCTGCTCGGCCACCTTGAGATTGACAAGCTCATCGGTCACTTGCACCTGATCCCCGCTGGGGGTGTTGAGGCGGGCGATCTGATTGGATGCCTTGTCGGCAATCTGCTCGGCTCGCTGAAATCCCTGTACCCCGCTGTTGAAAGCAGAATCAATACGCATGGTGTTACTCCTCTGGTCACAGCTTAATTATCCGCCAGACCAGAGGATTAATGAAGCTTGCCGGCTGTTTTTTAGCCAACAAAATCTCGAACGATTTCAATGAATTCGTCAGGGTGGGAGATAAAAGGTGCGTGTGAGGCCTTATTGAGGGTCACGCTACGGCTGGCAGGGTAGAGATCATCCAGCAGGGGAATGGCCGCTTTGGGCACCAATGAATCCAGTCGGCCATAGATCCGCAACCAGGGCAGATCCAGCTCCCGCAGCGGTTCGCGCAGGTCAATGTCGGCCAACAGCGTCAGCCCGGCCTCAAGTGCGGCAAACTGGGGCGCCGGGCGCTCGGCCAGCCAGTGGCGCAACTGACGGATATCGTCCCGGGCATGTTCGCTGCCCATTGCCTGGATCGCCAGAAAGCGCTCTATGGTCTGGCGAAAATCCCCCGCCAACATCTGGTTGAAGCCGGTCAGTACCTTGGGGGCAATTCCGGGCCACTCGTCCCGCGCCATAAAGCAGGGAGAGCTGGCTACCGTGATCAGGGAGTGCAACCGATCGGGATGAGTCAGCGCCAACTGGCTTGCCACCAGACCGCCGAGCGACCAGCCAAGCAGATGACACTTCTGCGGCAAGATGGCGGCCACCTGCTCGGCAAGCCAGGGCAGGCTGTAATCCACCTCGTCTGCCAGCAGGCTGTTGCCAAAACCGGGCAAATCTACCAGATGAACCCGATAGTGGGGCGCCAACAGTTGGGCAATGCCATGCCAGACCGCACCGTTCATCCCCCAACCGTGCAACAGCACCAGATCGGGCCCCTGGCCAAACTGCTCTACCGATATGCTCATCTAGACTCAAGATCCCTGTTCATGCTCTTGGGGTCAGCATGTTAAAGCGACTGCTCGCTAAAGCAAGCCCGCTGCTCGGCAGCCACGGTGACTGGCAAGGGAGTTGCCTCCTCTGTCATCAACCTTGCGACAACGAGCCCCTGCTCTGCAGCTGGTGTCGGCAGGCGCTGCACCAGTCACAGCCGAGATGCCGCCTCTGCGCCGCACCGCTGGCTGACTATATAGAAGAGAGCATACCGGTCTGCGGCCGCTGCCAGCGCAGACCTCCCCCTTGGGAGCGGTTGCAGGTGATCGGCGACTACCAGGCTCCCTACCCCATGCTGATCCCCCGGCTCAAATATTCCGGCCAGATCCTGCTGGCGCCGCTACTGGCACGCCTCTTGGCCGATCATCTGGATGGCCGCGAGCCGCCGGAGGCGATCATTCCGGTTCCCCTGCACTGGTGGCGGCAGTGGCGGCGCGGGTTCAATCAGGCGGAGGAGATCGCCAGTCACCTGAGCCAGCTAACCGGAATTCCTTGCGATAACCGGCTGCTACGCAGGATCAGAGCGACTCCACAGCAGACCAAGCTCAGCGCAGGGCAGAGACGGCGCAATCTGCGCGGCGCATTTCACATTGCGCCACACCACTATCGCCATATCGCTCTGCTCGATGACGTCGTGACCACAGGCGCCACCGCCGGCCAGCTCACCCGCCTGCTTCATGAGAGCGGAGTCACAAAGGTGGAGGTCTGGGCCATCTGCCGCACCCAGAGGCATCTCAAGTAGCCATCGGCATGCTACCCAAGCCTTGCTAACCGCGTTATCATGAATACCCTAGTCGTACACTCAGGTTTATGAGGATAGTGATGATCAGCATTTCCGACGCCGCCCAGGCCCATTTCCGTAAACTGCTGGAAAAACAGCCTGATGGCACCAATATCCGGGTGTTTGTGGTCAATCCGGGAACCCAGAATGCCGAGTGTGGCGTATCGTATTGCCCACCCGATGCCGTGGACCCGGAAGATCAACACCTGCCCTTCAGCGGCTTCGACTGCATGGTCGATCCCCTGAGCGCCCCCTTCCTGGTGGATGCCACCATCGACTTCGTGACCGATCAGATGGGCTCCCAGCTCACCCTGAAAGCACCGAACGCCAAGATGCGTAAAGTGGCCGATGACGCGCCGCTGATCGAGCGTATCGAGTACGTGTTGATGTCCGAAGTAAACCCCATGCTGGCCGGTCACGGTGGCAAGGTCACCCTGGTCGAGCTGACTGAAGACAAACTGGCCATCCTGCAGTTTGGCGGTGGTTGCAACGGTTGCTCCATGGTCGATTACACCCTTAAAGAGGGGATCGAGAAGCAGCTGCTGGAGAAGTTCCCGGGTGAGCTCAACGGCGTGAAAGACGCCACCGAGCACCAGCGCGGCGACCACTCCTACTACTGATTTGCAGCCCTTGCAGCAAAGAAAAGGCCCCGCCATCTGGCAGGGCCTTTTGCATGGGCAATCGGCAGATTACTCGTCCTTCTTGTCTCGCGACAGCAGGGCGATGGCCGCCTCTTTCGGGTTCTTACCCTCGTAGAGCACCTTGAAGATCTGCTCGCAGATGGGCATCTCGACGCCGCAGCGGGCCGCCAGCAGATGCACCTCTTTGGTGTTGCGATACCCCTCCACCACCTGACCGATCTCGGTCATGGCTGTGTTCACATCCTTGCCAGCCCCGAGGGCCAGCCCGAAGCGACGGTTGCGCGACTGGTTGTCGGTACAGGTGAGCACCAGATCCCCGAGCCCCGCCATCCCCATAAAGGTTTTGGCATCGGCACCCAGCGCCGCCCCCAGACGCTGCATCTCCACCAGACCCCGGGTGATGAGCGCGGTTCTGGCATTGGCGCCAAACCCGAGCCCGTCGGAGAGACCGGCACCGATGGCGATGACGTTCTTCACCGCCCCACCCAGCTGCAGACCGACGAAATCCGGATTGGTATAGACCCGGAATGAGCGGCCACAGTGCAGCAGGTGGGAGAGATCGTCGGCAAACTCGTCGTGAGTCGAGGCGACCGAGATGGCGGTCGGCAGACCGGCAGCCAGCTCCTTGGCGAAGGTGGGGCCGGAGATCACCGCCAGCGGTATCTCGTCACCCAGCACTTCACGGGCCACGTCCTGCAGCAGACGGCCACTGTCCGGCTCCAGACCCTTGGTGGCCCAGGCGATACGGGTATCGGGACGCAGGAAGGGTTTGATCCGGGTCAGCACATCGCCAAATACATGGCTTGGCACGACCAGCAGCAGCACGGGAGCCGCTTGTACCGCACGTTGCAGATCCGCAGTTAGCTGCAAATCAACAGGAAAAGGGACATCAGGCAAAAATGCCTTGTTGCAGCGGTCTTGCTCCAGCTCGGCGACATGAGCAGGGTCGTGACCCCACAGCAGGGTCGGATGACCGTTGCGCGCCAGAGAAATGGCAAGGGCGGAGCCATAAGACCCCGCCCCCAAGACCGAGATAGCGATCTGGTCAGCCATTATCAGGCTTCCGCAGTCGCCTGCTGGGCCTGTGCTTGCGCCATGTGCTGGGCAAACAGGGCATCGAAGTTGACCGGTGCCAGGTTCAGCTGCGGGAAGGACCCCTTGCTCACCATGTTGGCCACGGCTTCGCGGGCATACGGGAACAGGATGTTCGGGCAGAAGGCAGCCAGGCAGTGAGCCAGTTGCGGCTCCGGCAGGTTACCGATGGTGAAGATACCAGCTTGCTGTACTTCGCACAGGAAGGCGGTTTCGGTTTCCAGTTTGCAAGTTACGGTCAGGGTCAGGACAACCTCGTAGACGTTCTCAGCCAGGATGTTGGTCTTGGTATCCATATCCAGCTTGACGTCCGGTTGCCACTCTTTCTGGAAGATGTGCGGGGTGTTCGGCGCTTCGAAAGAGACATCCTTGGTGTAAACACGCTGGATGTGGAATTCCGGTTGTACTTCCTGGTTGTTGATCTCGTCAGCCATTTCGTTTGATTCCTTGTTATATGGATAAGTGGGCTCAGGCCCTGCTTAAATCAGCGTTTCTTGGTTACCGGCAGATTTTCTGCACGCCATTGGGCCATGCCACCGCCGAGCACGTAAACCTGCTTGAAGCCAGCTTTGCTCAGCTGACGGCCCGCGCCGCCCGCAGTCATTCCCGACTCGCACACCACTATGATGGGGGCATCTTTATGCTTTTCAACCGGGCCCAGATTATTGCTCTGGATCTGGGTCAGCGGCAGGTGCTGGGCACCGGCCAGATGGCCCTTGGCGTACTCTTCCTGACTGCGAATATCCACCACGGTGGCATTCTCGCGGTTGATCAGCAGGGTCGCGGTGTGATTGTTGACGGTTTTTACCGGGGACAAACGGGCACGCACAGTGGTGTAAACCAGGGTGCCAGCCAGACCCAACCAGGCTGCGGTCAGCAGCGGGTTACGGGCCGCAAAATCCAAATACTCTTGCATCTTCTACTATCCAGGGACCAAGACAAGGGCCCGAGTATACATGGGGGTATTGATAAGATCAGCCATCTTGGCGGCAAAGCGCGAGCAGGCTCCCATCATCATTGGGCTGCGAGCATGGCAGGAAGAGCGTGACTTGCGGGGCCACGGGAGCGCCCCTTGGCTATCAGGTGACTATTTCGGCAGATGTAGTAATATTACGCTAGTTTCATTTCCCGCATTTTTTCCAATCCGAGAGGACATAGTCTTATGTCAACAGCTAAGAAACCTTTGGTTCTGGTCATCATGGACGGTTGGGGCTACAGCACCAAGCAAGAGCACAACGCCGTCGCTGCCGCCAAGACTCCCAACCTCGATCGTCTGGCCCGTGACTACACCAGCACCCTGATCTCCGGCTCCGGTCTGGACGTCGGTCTGCCGGATGGCCAGATGGGCAACTCCGAAGTAGGCCACGTCAACATCGGTGCCGGTCGCATCGTCTATCAGGAGCTGACCCGCATCTCCAAAGACATCCAGGACGGCGAATTCTTCCAGAACGTCGAGCTGGCCAAGGCTGTTGACGCTGCCGTGACCAACGGCAAAGCCGTTCACATCATGGGCCTGATGTCCCCGGGTGGCGTACACAGCCACGAAGAGCACATCATGGGCATGATCGAAATGGCTGCCAAGCGTGGCGC
>NZ_JAAKNE010000054.1:0-26759 GCF_049170755.1 Aeromonas sp. 604176 | reverse complement strand
TTGTAGCTCTCGGTGTTGCGATCGAACTGGGAGACCATGCCGGAGACGGCGAAGCTGTCGACGGCACCGTCGAACTCTTCAGCCGGTACGCCGTTATCCACGAAGATCTTCTTCACATCGTCACGGCTCATCGGCGGCTGACGCTGGGTGTGGATCTTGGTAAAGATGGCCGGAGTCAGCTTGGCTTCGGCATTGAGCAGGCTGGCAACGGCATAGGCGCGCTGCATCTCGGGGCCCATCTCGCGGCCGAGGAAGGCAACCGGGTTCTTCTTGAGGGGCACACCCTCTGGCAACCCGGCCTTCAACTGTTCAACGATCGGTTCGAAGGTAGCGCAGTGCGGGCAGTAGTAGGAGAAGAACTCCATCACTTCCGGCTGGGCACTGCCAGTCTGTTTGACCACATCGTAGTTGACGCCTTCCTTGAACTCGGGGGCGGCGTGAACCATGGGGATCATCAGCATGGCAGCAAGGAAAAATAGAACTTTTTTCATGATGTTTCCTGTTAAGGGATCACTGTGAGGCACGCCCGGCGAACCGAAGCAGTGCCAAGCCTATTGTTTCGCCATGCTGACGTCAATGGTCAGGGCCGGAGATCGAGTCCCGCTTGCCGCGCAAGATCCCTTCTATTTCACCAGTTTGGCATCAGACTCAACGGCGGTGCCTTCAGCGTTTCCAGCTGATCGTGCAGGGTCGCAATCTGTTGACGCCAATAGTGATCGGTATTGAACCAGGGGAAGTGACGGGGGAAAGCGGGATCTTCCCAGCGCCGTGCCAGCCACGCCATGTAGTGAACGATGCGCATCGCCCGCAGCGGCTCGATCAGCGCCAGCTCCCGCGAGTCGAACTCCATAAACTCCTCGTAGCCCGCCAGCAGGGTGTCGAGCTGGATCTGCTGCTCGTGGCGCTCGCCGCTCAGCATCATCCAGAGATCCTGAATCGCGGGGCCGGTGCGGCAATCATCGAGGTCGACAAACATGGGGCCATCGCGCCAGAGGATGTTGCCCGGATGGCAATCGCCATGCAGGGAGATCTGCGCCACATCCAGGGTCATGGCGTCGCTGACATGCTTGATCAGCTCGTCGAGTACCCCGAAGAATTGCTTCGCCAGCCCGCTTGGCAGCCACTCGCCAGACGCCAGCAGCTGACGCGGTTCATGCAGCATGCTCTCCACATCGAGCCTCACCCGATGGTGAAACGGCTTGCTGGCGCCGATCTGATGAATGCGACCGAGGAAACGCCCCACCCACTCAAGCTGGTCGAGATTATCCACCTCGAACTGGCGGCCACCGACGCTCTGCCAGATGGCAAAGGGGTAGCCCTCGTGCTCCAGCAGGGTCTCGCCCGCGAAGGCGAGCGGTGCAGCGACCGGGATCTCCGCCTCTGCAAGGCGGGTGGCAAACTCGTGCTCCTCGAGGATCTGGGCCCGGCTCCAGCGGCCGGGGCGGTAGAACTTCACCACATAGCGGCGACGATCCTCATCCTGAAACTGATAGACCCGGTTTTCGTAACTGTTGAGCTCGATAAGGCCGGAGTCGAGCCGCAGGCCACTGAGATCGAGCGCATCCATGATGAGGTCGGGATTGAGGTCGGAATAGTTGAAACGCATGTCATCCACCATAAGAAAGGGGCGCCGTTGCGCCCCATTCTATCACTACTGACCGGCATTGCCGTGCTCGCTGGTGACCGGATTATTGCCACGCCCGGCCCGCAATCACACGCAGTTACAACCGGCTGATAAACTTGCTGCCCTGGCGCAGGTTGCCCTTGCTGTCATCGGGCGCCGCCCCCTCCCGTTTCAGCACGAACTGGATATCCAGCGCCGGCCGTTTCAGGTTGTAGGGATCGACCGCCAGACTGACCGGCAGGGTGTAGATCTCGCCCGCCTTCAGGGTCACTTCACGGGGGCCGAACCACTGATACTCGGGCAAGCCCTCCACATCCAGCTGGTAGGTCTGGGACTGCAGGGTCTTGTTGAGGATCTTGAGGGTGTAGGTGTTCTCAATCAGCCCCTCGCTATTTTCGCGGAACAGCTGGTTGCGATCCCGCAAGATATCGAGCCCCATCGGCATGATGGACATGGCGTTGTAGACAAACACCCCCAGCATCACAGCCATCACCAGCCCGTAACCGATCAACTTGGGCCGCGCCACATGAGTGGAGTCGTTGGCCAGCTTGTGCTCGGTGGTGTAGCTGATGAGCCCTTTCGGGTAGCCCATCCGCTCCATGGTCTGGTCGCAGGCATCGACGCAGGCGCCGCAGTTGATGCACTCGTACTGCAGGCCATCGCGGATGTCGATACCGGTCGGGCAAACCTGCACGCAGAGATCGCAGTCGATACAGTCACCCAATCCCATCGCCTTGGGATCTGCCTTGCGGGAGCGGGCGCCACGAGTTTCGCCACGCTTGGTGTCATAGCCGACGATGAAGGTGTCCTTGTCGAACATGGCGGACTGGAAGCGGGCATAGGGGCACATGTGGATACACATGATGGCACGCATCCAGCCCGCGTTGCCGTAGGTGATGATGGTGAAGAAGATCACCCAGAACAGCACCCATCCGCTGGCCTGCAGAGTGAAGAGGTCCGGCACCAGTTCAGTTACATCCTGGAAGTAGGCGACGAAGGTCAGGCCGGTCACCAGCGAGATCGCCAGCCAGGCCAGATGCTTGGCTCCCTTGCGGGCCAGCTTCTCGCCGCTCCAAGGCGCCTCGTCCAGCTTGCGCCGCTTGTTGGCGGGCCCTTCCAGCTTCTCTTCAAACCAGATGAACATGAAGGTCCAGACCGTCTGCGGGCAGAGATAGCCACACCAGACCCGGCCGAGGAAGGTGGTAATAAAGAAGAGTCCAAAGGCGGCGATCATGAAGAGCCAGGCGAGCAGGGTCAGATCCTGCGGCCAGATGGTGGCGCCAAAGATATGGAACTGCTGGTGACCGAGGTCGAACAGCACCGCCTGTCGTCCCTCGTAGCGCAGCCAGGGCAGCAGCACGAAGAGGGCAACGAAGAACCAGCCCATCCCTTTGCGCACCCGCTGCCAGTAACCGGTCTGGGCCCGGACGTAGATACGGTTGCCGGGGTTGAATCTGTCATCGCTGGCTTTGAACGTATTGGGGTTGAAAGTCCCGGTTACGCTCTTGTCGGTGACATCCTTGATATCGATTTTCTCGTGATCGGCCATTGCAAGACATCGCTCCCTTATTTGTTATGGAGCGGATTATATCTTAAACAGCATGCTAATTGTGTGGATTAGATGTATCTAATATTGGGGTTGGATCGCAATTTTCGGCAACAAAAAAGCGCATCACCCCAAGGTGATGCGCTTCCGTTAAAGATTCACTTGATTCCGCGTGCCTTGAGCAGTGCCTCTTTGAAATCGGGCACATGATCCTTGGCCAGACCGGGGATCATCGCCTGCTTGTCGGATTCTCGCATCTTGAGGTGATAGATCAGCATGTCGTCGGTCAGCTCGGACAGAGGCCCTTCAAATCCCGCTTCTTGGGCCAGTTTGGCAACAAACTGCACCAGGCTGAGATCCTGTTCCTTGATCCAGGCAGGCTGCAACAACTCCAGCAGCTCTTCGATACGATGACATTGCATAGACAACCTCTTTAATCTGTCACGTTAAATTCAGGCAACCTTACCCATCAAGGCTACTTCGATTCGATCCCGCCCATTATGCTTGGCCTGATAGAGTGCCGCATCCGCTTTTTGGATCAAATCGGCGATTTTCATGCTGTTGTCCGGTATCAGTGTCGCAACACCAAAACTACATGTGACCCGACCGGAGACCAGTGACTTCTGGTGCGGGATAGCCAGCTCCTTGAGCGCCTGCCGCACATTGTCCGCCACCTGCAACGCCCCCTGCATGCCGGTGCAGGGCAGCAGCAGGGCAAACTCTTCACCCCCGTAACGAGCCGCCAGATCGTCCTCGCGCCGCTCCACCTCGGCCAGCAGCCCCGCAACCTGTTGCAAACAGTCATCCCCCAGCTGATGGCCGTAGAGATCGTTGAACTGCTTGAAGTAATCCACATCCACCAGCACCAGCGACAACGGCGCCCGGGCGCGATGGCAGCGCCGCCAGGCCCGCTCCAGAGAGTCGTCGAGATGGGCGCGGTTGGCGATGCCGGTCAGGCCGTCGAGGCGAGAGGTGAGACGCAAATGCTCGGAGACCGCCTTCAGCTCGGCCACCAGTTCGGCGTTGGAGAAACGGTGGTGGAGCGAGGCGATCTGATCCCGCCGCATCCGGCGCAACAGGGTCGGCAGAAAGACAAACAGATAGCCCGCCAGCATGCAGGAGACAATCCGCTCCTGCTCGTTGCCATTGCCAAGCTCGAACAGCATCGCCATGCCCAGCGGCAGGGCGGAACCATAGAGGGTACGGCGGCTGCCAAACAGCATGATGGCGCTGCCGGTCAGAATGAGGCTGGAGAGCATCATCATGGCGGCCCGGTAGGTATCGGGCAGTTTGTCCATGTAGAGCAGCACCCCGAGGGCCCAGATGATTGAGGTGATGGTGGCTCCGATAAAGAGCTCCCGCTCCAGCACCGGCAACGGCGTCTGGTGCAGGCGGGCTCGGCGCCAGCGCAGGTGCCAGCCCCGGCCCAACAGCCACAGGAAAGTGCCTGCCAGCCAACCGAGCGCTTCGATGGCGGGTAGATAGTCGTGAAACAGCAGACTCCAGCCAAATGCCAACACGCCCAAACAGGGGAGACTGAACGATGCATGGGTATAGAGCTGGGCCATAATGGCCTGCTTAACCTGGCGTGTCACACTCTGGGTCAACTGAGTACTCCTGTACAAGAGCCGAGCAGTCTACCATTACCCCCTGACCCGCAACAATAAAGCGCCGCTTATTAAGAAGTTAATCAATCAATAACGATTTCTTCTGCGCTGGCAGGTGAGTCCTTGCTCACCCCTTCTCCAATTCGTCGAGGATCGGGCACTCGGGATTTTCATCCCCGTGGCAGCAGCAAACCAACCCTTCCAGGGAGGTAAGCATGGCCTGCAGCCCGGCGATGCGGGCGCGCAGATCGACGATCTTCTCCTGCGCCAGCTTCTTCACCTGAGCACTGGTTCTGTGCTCGTCCCGATAGAGCGCCAGCAGCTCCTGACACTCCTCCAGATTGAAGCCGGTCTCCCGCGCCCGCTTGACGAAACGCAGCTCCCGCAGCGCCCCCTCGGTGTAACTGCGATAGCCGTTGTCACTGCGTACCGGGGCTGTGATGAGGCCAATGCTCTCGTAATAACGGATGGTCTTGGCGGTCAGCCCAGTGGCCTTGGCAACCTTGCTGATGTTCATTTATGCCTCCTTACTGATCGGGTTGGATGCTGGCCCGTGCGCCGCCCTGGGCTGCCAGCGTTTCAATAACAGGGAATTGCTCAAAACAGTGATGCTGCTCAGGGCCATGGCCGCCCCAGCCAGCTCGGGACTCAGGTAGCCCAGTGCCGCCAGCGGAATACCGATGATGTTGAACACGAAGGCCCAGAACAGATTCTGCTGTATGGTGCGCCAGGTCGCCGCCGAGATATCGATGGCATCGGCCACCAACCGCGGGTCAGATCGCATCAGGGTGATGGAAGCGGTCTCCATCGCCACATCGGAGCCGGAGCCCATGGCGATACCGACATCTGCCGCCGCCAGCGCCGGAGCGTCGTTCACCCCGTCCCCCACCATGGCCACCAGCCCGCGGGTTTGAGCCCGCAGCGCCTCCACTTTCTCCACCTTGCCCGCTGGCAGCACGGAGTCAAAGGCCCCGTCCAGCCCCAGCTTGGCGGCGATATGGGCCACCGGCGCCGGTGCATCGCCGCTCACCAGCCAGCTGGCGATGCCGCGCTGACGCAGAGTGGCGATGGCTTCCGGACTCTCGGGGCGCAGGGTATCGGCCAAAGCGGCGATACCAACCACAGCACCGTCGATGGCAACCCAAACCCGGGTCGCCCCATCGGCGGCTTGTTCATCCTGTTGCGGCATTTCAATCTCGAGCTGGGCCAGCAGGGAGCCATTGCCGATAGCGACCCTATGGCCCGCCACCTGACCGACAATACCGGCACCGACCCGCACCTCCACCGCTTCCGGCTGGGGCAATACCGCCTCTTTGCCGACCGCCTCGCGCATGGCCAGCGCCAGCGGATGTTCGCTCGCCTGCTGCAGGGCGGCGGCCAGATGCAACTGCTCGTCATTGCCGCTCCAGCTGGCCAGTACAGGCTTACCCTGAGTGAGCGTGCCGGTCTTGTCGAAGATCAGCGCCTTGATGGCGTGGGCCTTCTGCAAGGTATCCACATCCTTGATCAGGATACCGTGGCGCGCCGCGACGCCGGTGCCGGTGACAATGGCCGCCGGTGTGGCCAGCCCCAGCGCACAGGGGCAGGCGATCACCAGCACCGCCACCGCTGCCAGCAGCGCCTGACCGAAGTCGTTGCTGATGGCGTACCACACCAGCAGGGTGAACAGGGCGATGGCCATCACCACCGGTACGAACACGGCGGAAACCTTGTCCACCAACTGTTGCAGCGGCGCTTTGCCCATCTGGGCACTCTCCACCAGTGCGATGATCTTGCTGAGGCTGGAATCTTCTCCCACGGTAGTGGCTTCGATCTCCAACACACCGGAGCGGTTGATGGCGCCGCCCAGCACCTTGTCGCCCTCGCCGCGCGGCACCGGCAGGCTCTCGCCGGTGAGGATCGACTCGTCCAGCTCGCTGGCTCCGCTCAGGATTTTGCCGTCCACCGGCACCCGCTCACCCACCAGCACCCGCAGCCGATCGCCACGCAGCACCTCGTCGATGGCGACGCTCTGCCAGCTCTCGCCACGCCAGACGGTGGCGGTTTCCGGCCGCAGCGCCATCAGTTCGCGAATGGCGGACTGGGTGCTGCGGCGGGCTCTCGCCTCCAGCAGTTTTCCCAACGAAATCAGGGTAATGATGATGGCGCTCGCTTCGAAGTAGAGCTTGCCGCTGGCAGCCATCCCCAACGTCAGCAGCAGATAGAGGCTGTAGAAGTAGGCCGCACTGGTGCCGGTGGCCACCAGCACATCCATATTGGCTGCGCGGTTCTTGATGGCGAGCCAGGCGCCGCGATAGAAACGGGCCCCGATCCAGAACTGCACCGGGGTGGCGAGCAGCAGCTCCAACCAGGCGGGCAGATGCCAGGGGAACAGTCCAGCCATGGCCAGCATCCCCACCAGCAGCGGCAGGGTGAGCAAAGCCGAGATGATGACCCGGGTCTGCGCCTGACGGGCTGTGGCGGCCTCCTGCACTTCCCGCTCCAGCAACTGCTGGCGGCGGCCGCTGGCCGAACCCTTTGCCAGCTGGGCGCCAAAGCCGAGCGCCTCGATCTGCTCGCGCAAAGCGGCGGGCGTCTGCATCCCGGGGACCAGTACGATCCGGGCCTGCTCGATAGAGAAGTTGACCTCGGCCGAGATAACGCCGGGCAGCGCGGCCAGCATCTTGTTCAGCCGAGCCGAGCAACCGGCACAGGTCATGCCGGTGATTTGAAACTGGATGGTCTCGCTGCCGTAGTCGTAACCCTGACTCTTGATGCTGTCGAGCACCGCAGGCAGGCGATCGGGGCTGGCCAGCTCGATGGCAGCCTGCTCCAGCGCGAAGTTGACGGTGGCCGATACCCCGTCGAGTTTGTTGAGACTGGCTGCGATGCGGCCTGCGCAGTTGGCGCAGCTCATGCCGCTGAGCGGCAATTGCAGATGAATGGGTGATTGAAGATGAGTGGTCATGTTGTTCCTCCCCGGAACCCGTCGGCACCACAAAACGCCGACTGGCAAACCCTAACCTTTACTGTAAGGGTAAACTCAAGCCACATGATCCACTTTTTGCAGATGAAAAAAACGGCGCCCGTTTGCTGCCAGAGAGCCAACGGGCGCCGCCTTCAACTATTGTGCGGTGTGAACTGCGACTCAGATACCGTACTGGGCGCGGTAAGCCTTCATGGCAGCCAGTTGCGCCGCCAGATCCGGCTGCTCGGCCTGCTTCTCTTCCAGATAGGCAATCAGGTCGCTCATCTGAATGATGGCGATGATGTGGGCGCCGTAGTCACGCTCCACCTCCTGAATGGCGGAGAGCTCGCCCTTGCCCTTCTCCTGACGGTCCAGCGCGATCAGCACGCCCGCCAGCGAGGCGCCGTTGGCCTGGATCAGATCCATGGATTCACGGATGGCGGTGCCGGCGGTGATAACGTCGTCCACCAGCATGATGCGCCCCTTGAGCGGGCTGCCCACCAGATTGCCACCCTCGCCGTGATCCTTGGCCTCCTTGCGGTTGAAGCACCAGGGCACATCCACATCGTGTTGCTCCACCAGCTGCACGGCGGTGGCGGAAGCGATGGGGATCCCCTTGTAGGCCGGGCCAAACAGCACATCGAACTCGATGCCGGCATCCATCAGGGCGGCGGCATAGAAGCGGCCGAGACGGGCCAGATCGCGGCCGCTGTTGAACAGACCGGCGTTGAAGAAGTAGGGGCTTTTACGACCGGATTTCAGGGTAAATTCACCGAATTTGAGAACCTGTTTCTCCAGGGCGAACTCGATAAATTGACGCTGGTAGGCTTTCATTCTGGCTCCTTGCTTGGCTTGTCGTTGTCTTGTGTGGGGGTATAAAAAAACGCGGTCAATGCCGCGTTTTTAAAATCAGGAGAGCGACTGCTTCTGCAGCGCAATGATGTCGGCGATGCCGCCCTTGGCGAGCGCCAGCATCTCCAGCAGCTCTTCATGGGTGAAGGGCTCGGCCTCCGCGGTGCCCTGCACCTCGATGATGCGACCATCTTCGGTCATCACCACGTTCATGTCGGTCTCGGCGGCGGAGTCTTCGATGTACTCCAGATCGCAGATGGCTTCGCCCTGATACATGCCGACGGAAACGGCGGCGATCATCTGCTTGAGCGGACTCTGCTTGATCATGCCCTTCTCCACCATCCAGTTCAGCGCATCCACCAGCGCCACACAGGCACCGGTAATGGAGGCGGTGCGGGTGCCGCCATCGGCTTGCAGCACGTCACAGTCAACTGTGATGGAGTGCTCGCCCAGCGCAGTCAGGTCTACCGCCGCGCGCAGGGAGCGGGCGATCAGACGGGAGATCTCCAGAGTACGGCCACTCTGCTTGCCGGAGGCCGCTTCGCGGTTCATCCGGGAGTGGGTGGAGCGCGGCAGCATGCCGTATTCGGCAGTCACCCAGCCCTGATTCTTCCCTTTCAGGAAGCGCGGCACGCTGGTGTCGACGCTGGCGGTGCAGAGCACGCGAGTGTTACCGAACTCCACCAGCACTGAGCCTTCTGCATGTTTGGTGAAATTGCGGGTAATGGTAACCGGGCGAAGTTGCGCGGCACTGCGATCGCTTGGACGTGACATGGAACGGACCTCTGGGCTGGCTCAAATTGGCGGGGGATTATAAGTGATCCCGCCCCAAATATCAGCCGCTAAAACCACGGCATCGGCTGACGAGCAGGGCCGGGCTGAGTATACTGGCCGCACACTTCATCAAGCCCGGAACAATCAATGATTCACAGCATGACCGCCTACGCCCGCAAGGAATTCAAGGGCGACTGGGGCACAGCCGTTTGGGAAATTCGTTCGGTAAACCAGCGCTATCTGGAAACCTACATTCGCCTGCCGGAGCAACTGCGCAGCCTGGAGCCGGTACTGCGTGAGCGTTTTCGCGCCAAGCTGCAGCGCGGCAAGGTGGAGTGCAACCTGCGTTTCGAAGCCGCTCAAGCAGATGCAAAGCAGCTGCATATCAATGAAGAGCTGGCCAAGCTGATCATCGACAGCGCCAGCTGGGTAATGAAAGAAGCGGGCCAGGGCCAGCTCAATCCTGTCGACGTGCTGCGCTGGCCGGGGGTCATGGCTGCCGCCGAGCAGGACATGGACGCGGTCGCCACCGAGCTGCTCGGCGGTTTTGACCAGACCATGGAAGATTTCCTCGCCTCCCGCGCCAGCGAAGGGGCCAACCTCAAGGCGCTGATCGAACAGCGTCTGGCCGGTATTCAGGTGGAAGTGAAGAAGGTGCGCGTCCACCTGCCGCAGATCATCGAATGGCAGCGCCAGAAGCTCACCGACCGTCTGGCCGAAGCCAAGGTCGAGCTGGACCCGGCCCGCATCGAGCAGGAGATCGTGCTGCTGGCCCAGAAGATCGACGTGGCCGAAGAGCTGGATCGTCTGGAGATGCACATCAGCGAGACCAACAAGATCATGAAGAAGGGTGGCGCCTGTGGTCGTCGTCTCGACTTTATGATGCAGGAGTTCAACCGCGAGTCGAACACCTTGGGCTCCAAGTCCATCAATGCCGAAGTGACCCAGTCCGCCGTCGAGCTGAAAGTCCTTATCGAGCAGATGCGCGAGCAAATTCAGAACATCGAGTGATGCATCGCTGACTATCCGGTTGTTACCTGCAAAAGAGCCCTTGATTCCTCAAGGGCTCTTTTATTTTCAGGCCATGAGATTTCCACCAGTGAGCCAACGAGCGAGAGAAGCCCTAGCCTATCGGCATCACCAGCGCCGGTTGGTGAGGGTCGCTCAGCCGCTCGGCGAGGTAGTCCACCAGCAGCCGTACCTTGGGGGAGAGGTGGCGGTTATGGGGATAGAGGGCCCAGATCCCCTCGGCCGGCGCCCGCAGCTCGGGCAGCAGCTCGATCAGCTCGCCTCGGGCCAGATGGTCGCTCACATAGTAGTCCGGCAACTGGATGATGCCGATCCCCTTGAGCGCCGCATCCAGCAGAGCGTGGCCACTGTTGCACTGCAACAATCCGCGCACCCGCACGCTGTGGGGGCGGCCATCCAGGGTGAAGTGCCACTCGTCGCTGTTGCCCACCAGACAGGTGTGGCGGGTCAGCTCGGAGAGGCTGTTGGGCATGCCGTGGCGGGCGGTGTAAGCCGGTGAGGCACAGACATAGGGCACCCGCTGTGCCAGCTTGCGCGCCACCAGCGTCGAATCCTTGAGATGGCCGAGCCGCAGCGCCAGATCGTAGCCCTCGTGCACCAGATCCAGCAGCTGGTTGGTGAGATTGAGGGTCACCTCCAGCTGGGGGAAACGCACCATGAAGTCATTCACCAGCGGGGCGATGCGGCTCTCGCCGTAGGAGACGGGTGCCGTGATGCGCAGGGTGCCTTGCGGCACGGCCTGATGGCGCCCCACCGCCAGTTCAGCCTCGTAGAGGTTGTCGAGCAGCTGACGGCAGTGGCGATAGTAGATCTCGCCAAGTTCAGTGAGCCGCACCTGACGAGTAGTGCGCAGCAGCAGCTTGGCCTGCAGCCGATCTTCCAGCTGTGCCACCTGCCGGCTGACTTGCGCCACCGACACCCCCAGCTTGCGCGCCGCCGGGGTAAAGCCCCCCTGCTCCGCCACGCTGACAAATTCACAGATCCCTTCCCAGCCGAACATTATTACCTGTGTGTAAAAGTGATTTGAGATTTGCCCTCATTATCACCAAATCGGCGGGAAACTACACTGACTGTCCGAACTCATCTCTGTTCACCCTGCTCAACAAGAAGGATGTCATTCATGGCACAGGTTCAAAGCATCAAGTGTAAAGCCGCCATAGCCTGGGGCCCGGGCCAGCCCCTCTCCATCGAAGAGATCGAGGTCATGCCGCCCCAGACGGGCGAAGTGCGGGTGCGCATCGTCGCCACCGGCGTCTGCCACACCGATGCCTTCACCCTCTCAGGTGAAGATCCGGAAGGGGTCTTCCCCTGCATCCTCGGTCACGAGGGGGGCGGCATCGTCGAATCCGTCGGCGAGGGCGTCACCAGCGTCAAGGTGGGCGATCACGTGATCCCGCTCTACACCCCCGAGTGCGGCGAGTGCAAATTCTGCAAATCCGGCAAGACCAACCTGTGCCAGAAGATCCGCGCCACTCAGGGCAAGGGGCTGATGCCGGACGGCACCACCCGCTTCTCCAAGGATGGCCAGCCCATCTATCACTACATGGGCACCTCCACCTTCAGCGAATACACGGTACTGCCGGAGATTTCCATCGCCAAGGTGGACCCGGCCGCCCCGCTGGAAGAGGTCTGTTTGCTCGGCTGCGGCGTCACCACCGGCATCGGCGCCGTGATGAACACCGCCAAGGTGAAAGAGGGTGAGAGCGTCGCCATCTTCGGGCTGGGCGGCATTGGCCTCTCCGCCGTGATCGGGGCTCGCCTGGCCAAGGCCGGCCGCATCATCGCCATCGACATCAACGAGAGCAAGTTCGAGCTGGCCCGCAAGCTGGGCGCCACCGACTGCATCAACCCGAACGACTATGACAAGCCCATCCAGGAGGTGATCGTCGAGCTCACCGACGGCGGCGTCGACTTCTCGTTCGAGTGCATCGGCAACGTCAAGGTGATGCGCGCGGCGCTGGAGTGCTGCCACAAAGGCTGGGGCGAGTCGGTCATCATCGGCGTGGCCGGCGCCGGCCAGGAGATCAGCACCCGCCCGTTCCAGCTGGTCACCGGCCGGGTCTGGCGCGGCAGCGCCTTCGGCGGCGTGCGTGGTCGCAGCGAACTGCCGAGCTACGTGCAGCGCTACATGCAGGGCGAGTTCAAGCTGGACGACTTCATCACCCACACCATGGGGCTTGAGCAGATCAACGAGGCGTTCGATCTGATGCATGAAGGCAAGAGCATCCGCACCGTCATCCACTACTGAGCATGATCACCCCGCCCGCCATCGTGGGCGGGGTGCAGGAGTCCTTCGATGAATCTGGAGATTATCAGCAGCAACAAGAGCTTCGGCGGCTGGCACAAGCGCTATCGCCACAACGCCAGCGTGCTCGGCTGCGAGATGAATTTTGCCATCTATCTGCCGCCTCAGGCCCTCACCGGCCAGAAAGTGCCGGTGCTCTACTGGCTCAGTGGCCTCACCTGCACCGATGAGAACTTTATGCAGAAGGCGGGTGCCCAGCGTATCGCCGCCGAGCTGGGCATAGCACTGGTGGCGCCGGACACCAGCCCCCGCGGTGACGGCGTAGCGGACGACCCCAGTTATGACCTCGGCATGGGAGCTGGCTTTTACGTCAATGCCAGCCAGAGTCCCTGGCAGGCGCACTACCAGATGTATGACTACGTCACCCGCGAACTGCCTGACTTGATAGAGACCCACTTCCCGGTCTCGACCCGCCGCGCCATCAGCGGCCACTCCATGGGCGGTCATGGTGCGCTGATCGCCGCGCTGCGGGAGCCGGGTCGCTACCGCTCGGTGTCGGCGTTCAGCCCGATCTGCCACCCGAGCCGCTGCCCCTGGGGCCAGAAGGCGCTCGGCGCCTACCTCGGCAGCAATCCCTTGTTGTGGCAGGAGTGGGATGCCTGCCAGCTGCTGCGCCACCAGCCGGTCACGTCGCTGCCCACCCTGGTGGATGTGGGACTGGATGATCCCTTCCTCGCCGAGCAGTTGCATATCGATGCGCTGGCCGAAGTGGCCGCCAGCAAGGGGTGGCCGCTGGAGCTCAACCGCCACGAGGGCTATGACCACAGCTACTACTTCGTGGCGAGCTTTATCGAGGCGCACCTGCGCTTTCACGCCCGCCACCTCTGATCAACACAGGCCCGTGACGGGCCTGTTTCAGTTGTGGTGATCGGTTGGCTTCAGCTGCCCGCTCGGGTCACTCCGCCGGAGCCTGCGATCTGCTGCTCCACCTTGGGATCGCCCCAGTAGGCGATGTTGCCTGAGCCGGCGATGCCGACTTTCAGCGTCTCCTGCGCCCGTACCGCCACATCACCACTACCGGCGATATTGACCTCTACCTCGTTGCCGCGCATCTCGCTCCCGAGCACGTCGCCAGATCCGGCAATGTTCAGCTCGATGGCCTGCGCCGAACCGCT
This sequence comes from Aeromonas sp. 604176, assembly GCF_049170755.1. Lineage (NCBI taxonomy): Bacteria > Pseudomonadati > Pseudomonadota > Gammaproteobacteria > Aeromonadales > Aeromonadaceae > Aeromonas > Aeromonas sp. 604176. The sequence continues at coordinate 12,960 of NZ_JAAKNE010000054.1, read as the reverse complement.
GCCCAGCTCCAGACTGCCGGTGCCAGCGATATTCCCTTCCAGCCGTTTCAGCTCCAGCTGACTGGCGACGATGTCACCGGTACCGGCCACCGACAGCACCAGCTCATCGCCCTTGAAGCCGCTCAGATCGCCGTTGCCGGTCCCGGCCAATGCCAGTTCGTTCAACACCGGCAAGGTGATGGTCAGCTCCAGCGGCTCGGTAGGATCGAGCCGGTAACCCTCCTTCACCTCGATCTCCAGCTTGTCGCCGCTCTCGGTCAGCTCCAGATAGGGCAGCAGGTTCTCCTGCCCCTTGCTCAGGATGCCGCGCGGCTCCCCCGCTACCAGATGGAGGGAGGCAGGCACCCCCGCCAGCACCCGGGTCACCCCGTCACCGAGCCCCTGCTGGCGCTCGACCACAGCCCCCGTTCCGGTCACTCTGGTCTGATCCAGCCAGTGACAACCACTGAGCCCTGCCATCAACATGACAACCATCATCCATTTCATCGCTACTCTCCTCCTTATGTGTTGGCCATCCAGGGCCAATTGGTTTTCATGCTCTGCAAAGCGTGAGCCAAAAATTAACCTAATGATTCAAAAGGAAATAACTTTTTCACCCAGAACAGAACGAAGAATTTAGAGAGCCATTTAGACCATATTTTGGTGAAAATAACCATTCTCGAACGGATATGATTGTGGCTGATTGGCGGGTCGTCCTGCCGGTCACTATGCTGACAGCCCGTGGAAGTTTTTAATTGCCCTGCCGGTCTGTTGAGCCAATAGTGGTACTTCGTGCGTACCAAGCTCTCCATTGCGGTAATGTCATTACCACTGTCTTGTCAGTCTTCACTGCCAACAAGGAGCCAGAGCGTGACCCAAGCAAGCCCTCTCTATGCCACCGCCACCGGTCTGCCGGAACCGACTCTCACCCCGCTGTTGACCGGCAGCGATCCCGAGCAGAAACGGCGCGAACTGCTCGCCTACTTCTGCCAGACCTTCGATCTCTACGACTCGCTGTTCGACTGTCTGGCCGATGAGCGGGCCTGGTTCAACAAGGCGATCCCGCTGCGCCACCCGCTCATCTTCTACTACGGCCACACCGCCGCCTTCTTTATCAACAAGCTGCTGGCGGCACGCCTGATCGATCAGCGGCTGGATGCCCGCATCGAGGCCATGGTCGCCATAGGGGTGGACGAGATGAGCTGGGACGATCTGGACGAGACCCACTACGACTGGCCCAAGGTCACCGAGCTGCGCAGCTATCGGGCCAAAGTCCGTTCGCTGGTGTGCGATTTTATTCGCCAGATGCCGCTCACTCTGCCCATCGACTGGCAGAGCCCGGCCTGGGTGATCCTGATGGGGATAGAGCACGAGCGCATCCACCTCGAAACCTCCAGCGTGCTCATCCGCCAGTTGCCGCTCGCCTGGGTGCGGCCGCAGCCTTATTGGCCCGCCTGCACTGAAGCCCGCCACCACATTGATCAGGTGCCCGCCAACAGCCTGCTGCCGGTGGCTGGCGGCAAGGTGCGCCTTGGCAAGCGGGACGCCACCTACGGCTGGGACAACGAATATGGCGAGCGCCAGATCGAGCTGGCCCCGTTTCAGGCCAGCCGCATGCTGGTGAGCAATGCCGAGTACCTCGCCTTCGTCCAGGCGGGCGGCTACGGCCAGCAACAGTGGTGGGATGAGGAAGGCTGGGGTTGGTGTCAGTATGCCAGGGCGCAGATGCCCACCTTCTGGGTGGGTGATTCCCCCAAGCCCGAACAACTGCAGCTGCGGCTGATGACCGAGCAGGTCGCCATGCCCTGGGACTGGCCGGTCGAGGTGAATCAGCTGGAAGCGGCTGCCTTCTGCCGCTGGAAGGCGGCCCGGACCGGACTCCCCATCCAGCTGCCGAGCGAGGCGGAATGGATGCTGCTGCGCGAGCAGCTACCCGGCGATCAGCCGGACTGGACACAGGCCCCCGGCAATATCAATCTGGCACGTTTCGCCTCCTCCTGCCCGGTGGATGCCTGCCCGCAAGGGGAGTTCTTCGATCTGGTGGGCAATGTCTGGCAGTGGACCAGCACCGCCATCGATGGCTTCGACGGCTTTAAAATCCACCCGCTCTACGACGACTTCTCCACCCCCACCTTTGATGGCAAGCACACCCTGATCAAGGGCGGCAGCTGGATCAGCACGGGTAACGAAGCGCTCAAATCATCCCGTTACGCCTTCCGGCGTCACTTCTTCCAGCATGCGGGTTTCCGCTATCTGGTCTCCCGTTATCAGGAACCCGTTATCGTGAATCCCTATGAAACCGACACGCTGGTCGCTCAGTACCTCGACTTCCAGTACGGCCCGAGCCACTTCGGGGTAGCCAACTACGCCAAGACGCTTGCGGATCTTGCTGGCGAGCTGTGCAGCAACCACCAGCGGGCGCTGGATATCGGCTGTGCCACCGGCCGCGCCAGCTTCGAACTGGCCCGCCACTTCCAGCATGTGGACGGGGTGGACTACTCGGCCCGCTTCATCGATGTGGCGCTGGCCCTCGCCAGCCAGGACAGTTTCCGCTACGCCATTCCGCTGGAGGGTGAACTGGTGGAGTATTGCGAGGCACGCCTGTCGAGCCACGGGCTGGGGGCGAGCCAGGCGGAGCGCATCCACTTCAGTCAGGGGGATGCCTGCAACCTCAAGCCCAAATATGACCACTACGATCTGGTGCTCGCCTCCAACCTCATCGATCGGCTGCGGGAGCCCGCCCGCTTCCTGCGGGATATCGCCCCCCGGCTGCGCAGCGGTGGCCTGCTGGTGCTCACCAGCCCCTATACCTGGCTGGCGGAATATACCCCGCCCGCCAACTGGCTCGGCGGCATTCGCGAAAACGGCGAGGCGCTCACCACCTATCAGGCGCTGCAACGGCTGCTGGCGGCGGAGTTCGAGGAGCACTGCCCGCCCCGGGATGTGCCCTTCGTCATCCGCGAGACCGCCCGCAAATACCAGCACACGGTGGCGCAGCTCACCGTCTGGCGCAAACGCTAATCCGCCGAGCGGCATTCAGATGAAAAGAGGGAGGCCAACGGGCCTCCCTCTTGTTATGGCAATCAAAACAGCGCGAGTATCAATGCCCCTGCTCGTGATAGCGGCGTGCCAGCACGGCGCAGACCATCAGCTGGATCTGGTGGAAGATCATCAGCGGGAGCACCATCACCCCGACGCTTGCGGCCGGGAACATGACGTTGGCCATCGGCACCCCGTTGGCGAGGCTCTTCTTGGAGCCGCAGAAGACGATGGTGATCTCGTCCGCCTTGTCGAAGCCGAGGCGACGACTGATCCAGACGTTCCAGCAGAGCACCAGCGCCAGCAAGACGCAGCTCAGCAGCACGATACTGGCCAGATCGTACCAACCTACTTGATGCCAAATCCCCTGCACCACCGCCTCGCTGAAGGCGACATAGACCACCAGCAGGATGGAGCTCTGATCCAGCTTGCCGATGAGCGGACGATGGCTGTCGACCCAGCGACCGATGAGTGGACGCGACAGGTGGCCCACCACGAACGGCAGCATCAGCTGCATCATGATGGACTGGATGGAGTGCCAGGTGTCGATCCCCTCCCCCTGTACGTGGATCATCATCCCCACCAGCACCGGCGAGAGAAAGATACCGAGGATGCTGGAGGCCGAGGCGCTGCACACCGCCGCCGACACATTGCCGCCAGCCATGGAGGTAAAGGCGATAGCCGACTGCACGGTGGCAGGCAGAGCGCAGAGATAGAGGAAGCCAAGGTAGATGGCCGGGCTCAGCCAGCTCGGCACCAGCGGGGTGAGCAGCAGCCCGAGCAGCGGAAAGAGCACGAAGGTGCTGAGCATCACCACCAGATGAAGCCGCCAGTGACCGAGACCTGCCAGCAGGTTCTGGCGCGACAGCTTGGCGCCATGCATGAAGAACAGGAGCGCCACCGCCAGCTTGGTCAGCAGACCGAACCAGACAGCCACCTGCCCCTCGCAGGGAAATAGGGAGGCCAGAGTGACCACCGTAATCAGCACAACAGTAAAGGGATCCAGACGCACGAAAGGTCTCCATCAGAAGGGCATCCTGCAGCCATGGCGACAGTCAGGATTGGGGAGGACAAGAAACAGAGCGGGAGATGTCTGGCACCTCCCGCTAAAACGAATCTCCAGCTTACCCCGATAACGGAGAGGCGCAACGTTGTGCAGCGGTTAATTGTTCATCAATGCTTAACGCCTTTGCTTTGTCGAATAGCGGAAGTTGCTGACCCGCAGCCAGATAGCGCCAAACCGCGGCTAAATGGATAAAAAACGGGCGACCAAGGCCGTCCGTCTCGCTTTTTCGTTCTGCCGATCAGTGCTGGCTGGCCAGCTTGCCGTTGCCGGTTTTCTTCTCATTGCCGGCGAGCTTGCGAGCCTGCCGCTTCTCGAAGCGGGAGATCCACCAGTAGGCCAGCGCCGAGAAGACCGCTGTCATAAAGACGTTGATGAAGAAGGCGCGCACCAGATCCACCCCGGCCGGGAAGGCGGAGGCGCTCATGCTCACCACGAAGATGGCGATCAGCACCGACACTACGCACATCCCGAACTTGCGCGACCCCATGCGGAAGTCACGGGGGGTATCGTCATGTTTCCAGCGGAACACGAAGTAGGCCACCATGATGAAGATCGGCGGCAACATGGCGGTGCCGGCGGTGAGGTTGATGGCGGTGTTCATCATCTGCTGCACCGACTCGGAACCGAAGCCGTTGACCACCAGCATCACGAACACAAAGGTAAACTGCCACCAGGCGGCGCGCACCGGCACGCCGTGCTCGTTGAGCTGGGTGGTCTTCTCGCCGTAAACCCCCTGCGGGATCTCGGAGAAGTGGATCTTCACCGGCGCCGAGGTCCACATCATCATGGAACCAAACATGGCGATAAACAGCACCACGCCGACGAAGCGGCCCACCAGCGCCTCGGAAAGCCCGAAGTACTGGGCCATGCCAGTGAAGATCTCCACCATGCCGCCGGCATAGGTGAGGCTCTCGCGCGGCACGAACACGTTCACCAAAAGGGAACCGACCGCATACATGGCACCGATGACGATACCCGCACTGATGATCACCTTGATAAAGGACTTCTGGCCGCCCTTGACATCATTGAGGTAGGCCGCTGCGGTCTCGGCACCGCCCGCCGCCTGGAAGATCCAGCACATGATACCCAGCGTTGCCCAGTTGACTGTGGGAGTCATCGCCTCCAGCGTGATGGGCTGGGCCGGCACATGATCGCCACTCAGGGCCATCAGGGCGCCCAGCACATAGATGGCGAACAGGGCAAACACACCGTAGGCCACGATCTCGGCAATCTTGCCGAGCCAGCTCGCCCCCTTGGTGGAGATGTGGGTCGCCGCCGCAAACAGCACGATGGAGATGATCGAGGTGACCATTGGCGAGAAGCTGTACTCATAGCCCAGCATGGCGTAGGAGGCGTAGGCGATGACGTTGGGCAGCAGGGAGACAAACCAGAACAGGTTCACGAACCAGTAGAGAAACGAACCCAGATAGGCCATCCGGGTGCCGAGCGGTTTTTTAAGCCAGTCGTACATCCCCGACTCGGAGTTTTTGTTGGCCGAAACGAACTCGGCGATGATGAAGACGAACGGGATGAAGTAGACGAGGGTCGCCAGCAGGAAGATGGGGGCGGAGCTGAGCCCCAGCTCGATGTTGTTGTTGACGATGTTGCGCACGTTGAACACGGCGGCAAAGGTCATCGACAACAGGGCAAACTTGCCTATGGTGCCGCGTACGGATTCAGACATGGTGTCCTCCAGTGGACTTGCGCTCCCTGCGGGTAACGCTGTGACTCTGTGATGTGTTTGGCAAGGGTCTGTCGGCCCCGCGCTTTACTCTCTTGTTATGATCGGGCCGCGTGGACGGCCTCGTTGCTGAACCGGTACCGTCTCCCGCACCGGCTCGCAATACCATTCAGACGATCGGGGTGCCCGGCGCCATCGGCACCCGCGGTTGCAACAGCACGCTCTGGCTCTCGTCCGGGGTCTCGGCGCAGAGCAACATGCACTCGGATCGCTCGCCGCGCATCTTGGTGGGCTTGAGGTTGGTCAGTACCACCACCTCGCTGCCCATCAGCTCCTCTTCGCTGTAGTAGGGCACCAGACTGGTGACAGTCTGCAGCGGCCGCTCGCCACCCACATCGATCTGGACGATGTAGAGTTTGTCGGCACCGGGGTGACGCACCACCTCCAGCACCTTGCCCACCTTCATCTCGACCCGTTTGAATTCGGCAAACTCGATCGTCTCGCTCATGCTCTTTTCCTTTTCTGGTTCAACGGTTTGCGGGTGGCCAACGGCCACCCGGTTTGATTGGGAGTCAATGCAGTGGCTATGGTGTCTGCATGGCAACCTGCGCCGTCGGCTGGGCCTCTTTCGCGCGTGCTTCGGCGCTGAGGGAGGCTTCGTAGCGGTTGTACTTCCACCAGGCGAAGCCGAGGAAAATCACGATCCCGCCGACGTTGTAGAAGATGATGGTCATGATGTCGGCGCCGGTCGGGAAGGTGGAGGCGAGGAAGCCCACCGAGAAGATGGCGATCAGCACCGAGACCACGGCGATACCGGTGGTGCGCGAACCCATCTTGAACTCCCGCGGCAGGTGGTCGAGCTTCAGCCGCAGATTGAGGTAGGCCAGCATGATGAACAGCGGCGGCAACATGGAGGCGGCAGCGGTCATGTTGATGACGGTGTTCATCAGATCCTGCGCTGTGTTGGAGCCCAGAGTCGGGATCACCATCAGCGGCAGCACGATGAGGTACTGGATCCAGGCGGCCCGGGCGGGCACGCCGTTCTCGTTGAGCTCGACCGTCTTCTTGCCGAAGATGCCGGCCGGGATCTCGGAGAAGAAGATCTTCACCGGGGTCGCCGTCCACATCAGCAGGGAGCCGAACATGGCGGTGAAGGAGACCAGACCGACGAAGCGGTTCATCAGGATCTCCGGCAGGCCGAAGTAGGCTGCCAGCCCCTCGAACACCTGCACCGAGCCGCCGGTATATTTCAGGGTATCGCTGTGGACGAACACGTTGATCAACAGCGATGCGATGGAGTAGAGCACCCCGATAAAGATCCCGGCGACGATGATCACCTTCACGAAGGATTTGGAGCCCCCTTTCACGTCATTGACGTAGACCGCCACCGACTCGGCGCCACCGGCTGCCATAAAGATCCAGGTGGTGATGCCGAGGAAGGCCCAGCTGAAATCGGGGATCATCGCCTCTACCGTGATGGGGTCGGCCGGTTGCACACCGCCCACCAGTGCCGCACCTGCCAGCAGAATGTAGGAGAGGGTCAGCAGCAGCATCAGGGACGAGGTCACCGAGGTGATGGGGCCGAGCATCTTGGCGCCGTTGGTGGAGACGTAGGTGGCAAAGGCAAACAGCACCATGCTCAATGCCGTGGTCGCCACCGGGGTGAGAATGTACTCATAGCCGAGGAAGGCATAGGAGGCGTAGGCGATGACCCGCGGCAGCAAGGAGGTGAAGAAGAAGAGGTTCACGAACCAGTAGGTGTAGGCGGAGATAAAGGCCCAGCGACCGCCGAGGGAGCTCTTCACCCAGGCGTAAACCCCCGCTTCGGAGTTCTTATTCAGTGACACAAATTCCGCAATGATCAGGCAGAACGGAATGAAGTAGAAAATGGTGGCCAGAAAGAACATCGGGGCCGAGGCCAGACCGATTTCGATGTTGTTGTTGATGACGTTGTTGAAGCTGAATACCGCCGCGAAGGTGAGCGACAGCAGACCAAACTTGCCTATCGTATTGCGTTTGGAATCAGACATGGTGCATCTCCAGACCTGTAGTTATTGCCGCGAAAGGGCGGGGCGTGGGTTGTAGGGTGAGCCCCGCCCTTCCGGCTTTTATCAGTGCAGAACCGGCGGCTTGTTATTTGTTCTTGAAGTAGCCGCCTTCGACGGTGACCTTGATGATCACCTTGCGCACCGGCCCGTCGCCGACAAACCTGTAAGCCTCGTCGTTCTCGAAGATCACCACCTGACCCTTGCCCACCTGCTGGCGCTCACGCACCTCACCGGCCAGCCACTCGCGGTCTGTGGTGTCGTCATAAGCCTGCTCGACCGCCAGCTCCGATTTGGGGGCCCACTCCACCGTCTCTGCTCCTTCCAGGTAGTAGTGAACGTCGAAGTAACGGCGCTGCCCCTCGAACAACGAGGCGGCCGGGCTGGCCCCCTCCTGCAAGCGATAGGTGAGGGAGTCACCGATGGAGTGGCAGATGCCGGGTTTGAGGTTTGGCAGGTTGTTGATGGCCTCCACGCAGCGGCCCCACTTCTTGCCCTCCCGGTAGATGTTTTTGAACAGGGTCAGGTTGTCCAGGGTGATCATGCGAGGTTCCTCCCGCCGTTGATGGTGAGATCGAGCCCGGCCAGCGCAGCCGGATTGAGGTTGCCGCGAGCGATGGGCAGCAGGGTCAGGCCGAAGCTGAATGGCTCGAAGCGCACCCGCCAGGAGTCCAACACCTCGGAGCCCCAGGAGTTGGAACCCAGCCCCAGTACCTTGTGATCCAGATTGAGGGTGAGATAACCACTCGACTCCAGCTCATTGATGTGCTGCGCCGCGTGGATATGCTCCCAGCTGTAGGGCCAGACGCTCAGATTGATGGGGGCATCGGGCCGCACGTAGAGACCGCCGCCGTGGCGGTTGGTCAGGGTCGCCCAGCGCACCTGCTGGCGGTTGCCGTTGTCCTGCGGGAAGGGGTAGTGCTCCCACATCTCGCTGACTGTGCTCTGGAAGCTGTCGATCCAGTTGCTCTGGCGGCTGTCCTGATAGTTTTCGCCCGGCCCCATGCCGTAGTAGTGCACCCGGTCGAGATCCTGACGAATGCCCAGCTCGAAGCCGATCTTGGGGATGATGTCGTCATAACCGCCGTAGGGCTGACCGGAGAGGGCCACGTGCAGCTGACCGTTCGGGCTCAGGGTGTAGACGTAGCAGCAGCGCATACCGAAGTCGAACACCGGCGGCGCGATCAGGCTCTCCACCGTCACCTCGACCGCATCACCCAGCTGGCGCCAGCTCAGAGTGCGGAAGTGCTCCTGCATGATCTGCAGGTGGTTCGGGTGCCACAGGCTCTCATACTCCTGCTTGTGGTTGTCGATCATCGGCTTGAAGAAGGTGAGGCGCGGCGAACGCTCGATGAGCTCGATACCATCCTGCTGCCAGCTCACCAGCTTGCCGTCGAAGCGCGAGAAGCGCAGGGCGAAGCCGCTACCGCTCAAGGTCAGGTCAAGCCGTTCGTCGGCAATCTGCAACGGGGTGGCGTTGGGATTGGCAAAGGGCTGCAGCTGGCGAGTCGATGCCTTCAGCTGGAACTGGTACTGGCCCAGCTCGTGCTCCGCCGCGCTGTAGCGGGTGGCGGTGGCCTTGATGACCCGCAGCTGGACGAAGGTTTCCCGCCCATCGAGGGATGGCAGTTCGAGTTGCAGCTCAGTAGTGGCACCGGGATCAATCCCTTCCAACCGGATTTGCTGGCTGGCCAGCAGTTCGCCTTCGGCCTTCACCTCGACCAGCAGGCGGATGTCGTCGAGATTGGAGAACCAGTAGCGGTTTTCCAGCTCAAGCCGGCCGCTCGCCAGATCCAGTGCCCGCACCTTGACCGGGCAGATCACCTGCTTGTATTCGCGCAGGCCCGGCCCCGGGGTCTGATCCGGATAGATGAGGCCATCCATGCAGAAGTTGTAGTTGTTGGGGTAGTCGCCGTAGTCACCGCCGTACTTGTAGACGGGGCGGCCCTGCTCGTCCTGATCCAGAATGCCGTGATCGCACCACTCCCAGATGTAGTGACCCTGAATGTGGGGATGGCGGTCGAACACCTGCTGGTATTCGCTGAGGCCACCCGGGCCGTTGCCCATGGCGTGGGCGTATTCGCAGAGGATTCGCGGCTTCTCCATCGGGAACTCGCCGAAGCAGTTCATCTGGGAGACGCGGGAATACATGGTACTGACCACGTCCACTACCTCGGCATCGCGATCCTCTTCGTAGTGCACCAGCCGGGTCGGGTCGATCGCCTTACAGCGCTGGTACATGGCTCTGATGTTGCAGCCGTAGCCGGACTCGTTGCCCAGCGACCAGATGATGATGGAGGGGTGGTTCTTCTGGGCGTGAACGTGGCGCTCGATGCGATCCACGAACACCGGCTCCCAGAAGGGGTCGTCGGTGATGCGGCTGAGATCGCCGACGTTGGAAAAACCGTGGGTCTCCACGTCGGTCTCCGCCATCACGAACAGACCGTACTGGTCGCACAGCTCGTAGAAGCGCGGGTCGTTCGGGTAGTGGGCGGTACGTACCGAGTTGAGGTTGTGCTGCTTCATCAGCACGATATCGCGTTCAACACGATCCATGCCGACCGCACGGCTCTTGAGATGGTCGTTGTCGTGGCGGTTCACCCCGTGCAGCTTGAGGTAGTGACCGTTGACGTAGAAGAGGCCATCTTTGACCTTGATTTCACGCACCCCGACCCGCTGCGGGATCACTTCCAGCAGCTCGCCCTGACCGTTGTAGAGGGAGAGTTGCAGCTGATAGAGGTAAGGATCTTCGGCACTCCACAGATGGGGGTTGGCCAGATCCAGCGTGAAGCGGCAATCACACTTGCCATCGATGGCGAGATGATCGAGCGAGCCGTTGGCGATCTCGCAGCTCTGATCCAGCAGCGACCAGACCAGACGGTGATCACAGGCAGCCGCCCCCAGATTCTCCAGCTGTATATCGCAGCTCAGGGTAGCGCTCTGATTGTCATCGGCCAGCGCGGTGCGGATGAAGAAGTCCTGCACATGGGCGGCCGGTTTGCCCACCAGATAGACGTCGCGGAAGATCCCCGCCATCCACCACATGTCCTGATCTTCGATATAGGTGGAGTCCGCCCACTGCATCACCCTTACCGACAGCAGGTTCTCGCCAATGTTGGCGTAGGCACTGATATCGAACTCGGCGGTGAGACGGCTCCCCTTGCTGAAACCGACGTAGTGGCCGTTCACATAGACCTCGAAGTAGGTCTCCACCCCGTCAAACTTGATGATTACCTGCTCGCCGTCCCAGGCTGGGCTCAGCGTGAAGCTGCGCTGATAGGCACCGGTGGGGTTGTTGGTCGGCACGAAGGGGACGTCGATGGGGAAGGGAAAACCTTCGTCGGTGTACTGCAGCTGGCCATGCCCTTCCATCTGCCACATGTTGGGCACGGTGATCTGGCCCCATTCGTTCATGGGGCTGTGATAGAAGGCCTCCGGCACCTGCAGGGGGTGGTCGAAGTAGTGGAACTGCCACTGGCCGCTAAGGCTCAGAAAACGGCGGCTCAGCTCGCGCTGCATGGTGGCCGCCAGCGCGTGGTCGGCATAAGAGAAGAAGTAGGCACGCGGAGCCAGCCTGTTTTCACCAACGAATTGGACGTTTTCCCAGTTATTCACATGTCCTCCCGGAACAAGGCGACTTTGACTGGGTAAACTCTAGATAAACATTTACTAAATATCAGTTTTGTATTGGTAAAGTTTTAACCTGATCACAATGCATGGATGGTTTTGTGAGCGAGATCAGAGGCGGGAGATAAAGGAGAGCAAGCTATAGAGGAGTGGCATGGATGTTGATAATAGCTGGCTGAACTGGAATAAAATCAACTATAAAACAATATGATATGACGTCGTGGGATGATATGGGAAGGCGGTTTGCTTGGGAGAGGTGTCGCACCACCGCAAGATGGTGCGAATAAAAGATGGAATGTTTTACTAAAACTATCGAGTGGTACCGCGCAGGGTGAGCTTGCTCGGCACGAGCACCCGCAGCGGGATATCCCGCTCGTCCCGCAGCCGTTCAACCAGCAGGTTGACCCCCTGGGAGCCCATCAACTCGGAGTGGATCCGCACCGTGGAGAGCGGCGGGAAGGTGAACTTGGCGGTCGGAATATCGTTGACGCTGATAAGCTCGATCTGCTGGGGAATCGCCAATCCTTTTTCATGGATGGCACGCAGCACACCGATGGCGATGGAGTCGGAGGCAACGAACAGCGCCCTGGGCCAATCTCCCGCCAGCATCTCTTTGGCCAACTTGTAGCCGGAGGCGCTGGAGAAATCTCCGCGATAGAGGTCGTTCTCCTGCACCACACCAAGGCGCTGACCGTAGTCGAGGAAGGCCAGCTCGCGCAGATCCGGATTCTCATCCTGGCCACCGATATAACCGATGCGCTGGTGTCCCTGAGCGATAAAATAATCCACCACTTGCTGGCTGATCAGGGCGAGATCCACATCGACCGAGTCGAACTCTCCCTGTGAACGGCAGTCGACAAACACCAGCTGGCTGGAACAAGCCCTTAGCTGGACGAGACGTTCGGCTGTGAGTGTGCCGACCACCAGAATGCCATCCGCGGCGCTCAATTCACGCCCTTCACCACAGTTGTAGAGATGGGTCAGCTCGATATTGAGGCGGGCACTCTGGGTCTCGATGCCATAACGGATGGCGAGATAGTAAGGATCGTTGACCTCGGTACTCTGGGGATAGGCATAGACCACCAGAAAGTGCAGCTTGCTCTTGTGTACCCCCTTGCGGGCGCTGCTGGTCTTGTACTCCAGCCGCTCGGCAATTTCGAAGATCCGCTGCTTGGTCTCTTCCTTGACGCTCAGGCTGGGATCCTCGTTCAGTACCCGGGATACCGTCGCGAGAGAAACCCCCGCTTCCTGTGCAATTTCCTTCAACGTAGCCATCAATACCTCGCTGGCAGCATCACGTGTTAATCGGTAACGGCTAAAGAGTAACGGGCAATCCCTTGATAGCCCAGCACTTTTACTAAAATGCCGGCGACGGTGCAGATTTTTGGAACGCAGAAATGCAAAAAGGCCTCCCGAATGGGAGGCCTCTTCTAAATAGGTGCCTGACAGTGTCCTACTCTCGCATGGCGAATGCCACACTACCATCGGCGCTACCGCGTTTCACTTCTGAGTTCGGCATGGGA
>NZ_JAAKNE010000053.1:0-26811 GCF_049170755.1 Aeromonas sp. 604176 | reverse complement strand
TCCTGCTCTTCTTCACCATCTATTGCGCCTCCGGCGTGGTGGCCGGTGCCCGTCTGTTCGAGAGCACCTTCGGCATGGATTACAACACCGCCCTCTGGGTCGGTGCCGCCGCCACCATTACCTACACCTTCTTCGGCGGCTTCCTCGCGGTGAGCTGGACCGATACGGTGCAGGCGACCCTGATGATCTTCGCCCTGATCCTGACCCCGGTCTTCGTCATCATCGCCGTCGGCGGGGTGGACAGCGCCATGATCGAGGTGGCCGCCAAGAGCGCTACCAACCTCGACATGTTCAAGAATCTGGATGTGATCGCCATTGTCTCGCTGATGGCCTGGGGCCTTGGTTACTTCGGTCAGCCCCACATTCTGGCCCGTTTCATGGCGGCGGATTCCCACCACTCCATGGCCAATGCCCGCCGTATCAGCATGACCTGGATGGTGTTCTGCCTCGCTGGTGCGGTGGCCATCGGCTTCTTCGGCCTGGCCTACTTTGCCCGCTTCCCGGAAGTGGCGGCTGGAGTGACCGGCAACCCGGAGCGGGTCTTTATTGAGCTCTCCAAAATCCTGTTCAACCCCTGGATCGCCGGGGTGCTGCTCTCCGCCATCCTGGCGGCGGTGATGAGCACTCTAAGTTGTCAATTACTGGTCTGCTCCAGCGCCATCACCGAGGATCTCTACAAGCCCTTCCTGCGCAAGAACGCCTCCCAGCGTGAGCTGGTGTGGGTGGGTCGCCTGATGGTGCTGCTGATCGCGGTGATTGCCATCGCCGTCGCCATGAATCCGGAAAACCGGGTGCTGGGGCTGGTGAGCTACGCCTGGGCCGGTTTCGGTGCCGCCTTCGGCCCCGTTGTGCTGCTATCGGTGCTGTGGCCGCGAATGACCCGCAACGGCGCGCTGGCGGGCATGCTGGTCGGTGCCATCACCGTCATCGTCTGGAAGCAGTTCGGCTGGCTTGGGCTGTATGAGATCATCCCGGGCTTCCTGTTCGCACTGCTGGCCATCGTGGTGGGCAGCCTGATGGGCGAAGCGCCCTCAAAAGCGATGCTAGAGCGTTTCCGCGATGCCGAGGAGGAGTACAACACTCCGGCCGAGAGCGCGGGAGAGCCGGTCGCGGTGAACTGATCCCCCTTACCGCTTTCTGATTGAGAGCCCCGCCCCCGGACAAGGAGTGCCCTGGTTGGCCATCCTTGCACCGGTTTGGCGGGGCTTTGTGCTATCTGATTCACTCTTGGGCACTTTTTTATGTTCGGCCGGTGGCTCCCGGGTGCTCGCTTTCTTTTGTCTTGGCACCGAATATGGGACACTAGGCCGCCTGAAGGAGACCTAGTGCATGCGGCTATTCACCCTGATCCTGATCCTCCTGCTGGGGGGACTGCAATATGACCTCTGGCTGGGGAAGAACGGGCTATCCGATTATCAGAACCTGTCGGAGGCCATCTCGCAGCAACAGCGGGATAACCAGACTCTCAAGGATCGTAACGACCTCATTTACCGCGAGATAGATGATCTCACCTCTGGCCTCGAGGCCATCGAGGAGTTGTCGCGCAACGATCTGGGTTACATCAAGCAGGGGGAGACCTTCTACCGGATCATCCCCAAAGAGAAAGACAAAGAGACAGCGCCGGACGATGAGCCCTACGATGACTGATGCCAGCCGGGTATCCGGCCTGACGGCGATCGTCCCTGCCGCCGGTATCGGCAGCCGGATGGGGGCCGATTGCCCCAAGCAGTACCTGCAACTGGCGGGTAAAACCATTCTCGAACATACCCTGGAGCGGCTGCTCTCCCACCCGGCCATCGCCCAGGTGATCGTGGCGCTGGCGCCCCATGACCACTGGTTCGAGGCTCTGCCCGTGGCGGCCAACCCGCGTATTGTGCGGGTTGAGGGAGGCGCCGAGCGCGCCTTTTCCGTCCTCAATGGCCTTCATGTGGCGCAGGGAGAGTGGGTGCTGGTGCACGATGCGGCCCGCCCCTGCCTGACTCACGGCGATCTCGATGCGCTGATTGTCGCGGCCATGGGCTGTGGCGGCGCCATTCTCGGCAGTCGGGTACGCGATACCATGAAGCGCTCCGATGGGGAGGGCAATATCATTGCCACCGTCGAGCGCGAGCAGCTCTGGCATGCCCTGACGCCGCAGATGTTCCCGACCCGTGCCCTGAAGCGGGCGCTGGAGGAGGGACTGCTGCTGGGTGCCACCATCACCGACGAGGCCTCCGCCATGGAGCGGGCAGGATTTGCGGTGCGCATGGTGGAAGGGCGCGCCGACAATATCAAAGTGACCCGGCCAGAAGACTTGTCGCTGGCGGGGCTGTTTTTAAGCCAGCAGGCATAAGCCCCTCAGTCAGAACAGACCGTTCAGAGCAGAGTGTCTCTAACAAACAGGCCGAACAAGGAGTTAGCATGATCCGGATTGGACATGGTGTGGACGTACACAAAATTGATGGGGTTGGTTTCAGCATGTCGGGAGGTCGTCTCTTATGATGCGCATTGGTCATGGTTTTGATGTACACAAGTTTGGCGGGGTTGGCCCCTGCATGCTGGGTGGCGTGCCGGTTCCCTACGAGCAGGGGCTGATTGCCCACTCCGACGGCGATGTGGTGCTGCACGCAGTGAGCGATGCCCTGTTGGGCGCCATTGGTGCCGGTGACATCGGTCGCCACTTCCCCGATACCGCTGCCGAGTTCAAGGGGATCGACAGCCGCATCCTGCTGCGGGATGTGTTTGCCCGGGTACAGAAGGCGGGGTATGCCATCGGCAACCTGGATGTGACCATCATCGCCCAAGCGCCCAAAATGGCCCCCCATATCGACGCCATGTGCGCCGTGCTGGCCGCCGACCTGCAATGTGATTTGAACCGGGTGAACGTCAAGGCGACCACCACCGAACAGCTTGGGTTTACGGGGCGCAAGGAAGGGATCGCCACCGAAGCCGTCGTCCTACTGGTGAAACAATAATGCTGGAACAACTTGCCTATCTGCACGGGGTGCCCACTGCCCGCGGTATCCTCAAGGCCGAGGCCGCCGATTTCGTGGTCAATGAGGATCTCGGCTTCGAGCCCTGCGGGGAAGGGGAGCATATTTTCGTCCGGGTGCGCAAAACCGGCGAAAACACCGCCTGGGTAGCGGGTCTGCTGGCCGATGCGGCCGGGGTCAACCGCAATGCGGTGACCTGGGCGGGCCTGAAGGATCGCCACGCGGTGACCGAGCAGTGGTTTGGCATTCACCTGCCGGGCAAGGCCGAGCCGGACTTGTCGGTCATCGAGAGCGACAGCATCCAGATCCTGCAAGCCAGGCGTCACAACCGCAAATTACGGGTCGGCTACCTCAAGGGCAACCATTTCACCCTGCGTCTCACCGGTCTGGAACAGGCCGACGGGCTGGAAGCGCGCCTGCAGGCCATCGCCACTCAGGGCGTGCCCAATTATTATGGTGAGCAGCGTTTTGGCCGCGATGGCAACAACCTGGAAGCGGCCAAGGCGATGTTTGCCGGCAAGCGGATCAAGGATCGCAACAAGCGCTCCCTCTACCTCTCTGCCGCCCGCAGCATGCTGTTCAACGCCATCGTCAGCGCCCGTATCGAACAGGGGCTGGCCCATCAGCTGCTGGCCGGTGATTGCGTGATGCTCAAGGGTAGCCACTCCATCTTCAGCGAAGAGAGCGTGACCCCCGAGCTGGAAGCGCGTCTCGCCTCCGGCGATGTGCAGCTCACCGCGCCCCAGTGGGGCCGTGGCCGTCTGGCCAGTCAGGGTGCCGCTGCCGAGTTCGAACAGGGCGTGCTGGCTCCTTACAGCGATTGGTGTGACGGGCTGGAGAAAGCCGGGCTGGAGCAGGACAGGCGCCCCCTGCTACTCAAGCCGGAGCAGATGAGCTGGCAGCTGGACGGCGAGGCGCTGACCCTCTCCTTCTTCCTGCCGGCGGGCGCGTTTGCCACCAGCGTGGTGCGCGAGTTAATGCAGGCCGAAGAGGCCGATCATGGTTTCAGGAATCAGACCGATGCGAATTCTGGTCAGTAATGATGATGGTGTGCATGCCGAGGGCATTAGAGCCCTCAGCGAGGCGCTGCGCGCCTGTGGCGAGGTCATTGTGGTGGCGCCGGATCGCAACCGTAGCGGTGCGAGTCACTCCCTGACGCTGGAAGTACCACTGCGGGTCACACACATTGCCCAAAGCGGTTACTATGCGGTGAAAGGCACGCCGACCGACTGCGTGCATCTGGCAGTCAACGAGCTGGTACGCCCGGAGCCGGACATGGTAGTGGCCGGCATCAATCACGGCGCCAACCTGGGAGATGATGTCATCTATTCGGGGACGGTCGCCGCGGCCACCGAGGGGCGCCATCTTGGTTACCCCTCCATCGCCATCTCGCTGGTGGGCAAGACCCACTTCGCCACGGCGGCCCACTATGCGGCCCTGCTGGTGAAGGGGCTGATGAAACACCCCCTGCCTGCCGATCAGATCCTCAACGTCAACGTGCCGGACTTGCCCCTCGAACAGATCAAGGGGATCAAGACCACCCGCCTTGGCAATCGCCACCGGGCGGAGTCGGTGATCCATACCGAGGATCCCCGTGGCCAGCCCATCTACTGGATTGGCCCTCCCGGCAGCCAGCAGGATGCCGGTGAAGGTACCGATTTTGCCGCCATCGAGCAGGGCTATGTCTCGATTACCCCTCTGACCATCGACATGACTGCCTATGACAGTCTCGCCGGTCTGGGGGCTTGGTTAGATCTGCAGGGATGAGGGTGGTGTGATAGTACAGCGCCTGTTAAATCAGCTCATTGCACAGGATATTCGCGATTTTCGCGTGCTGGCGACCATCGCGAAAGTGCCACGTCAGCTATTCGTGGACGAGGCCATGGCACACAAGGCGTGGGACAACACCGCCCTGCCCATTGGCCACGGCCAGACCATTTCGCAGCCTTATATGGTGGCGCGAATGACCGAGTTACTGATGCAAAACAATCCGGCCCATGTGCTGGAGATTGGCACTGGCTCGGGTTACCAGACGGCGATCCTCGCCCATCTGGTGGAGCATGTGTATACCGTTGAGCGGATCAAGTCGCTGCAGTTCCAGGCCCGGCGCCGGCTGCGCCAGCTCGATCTGCACAATGTCTCGGCCAAGCACGGCAACGGCTGGTTGGGGTGGCCCAACAAGGGGCCTTATGACGCCATTCTGGTGACGGCCGCGGCGAGCGAGATCCCGACGGCACTGACCGATCAACTGGCCGAAGGGGGGCGACTGGTGTTGCCTGTCGGTGACAGTCAGCAGACCCTGCAGCTGATTGAACGATCCGGCTCCCAGCTGACCAGCCGAATTCTGGAGCCGGTACGTTTTGTTCCCCTGATTGACGGAGATGTTGAGTGAAGTTGTTTTCCCGTTTGTATGTACTGGTGATGCAGTGGGCCCGCCACAAGCATGCTCCCTGGTATCTCTCCATCACCGCCTTTATCGAATCGGTATTCTGGCCGATCCCGGTGGATGTGATGCTGGCGCCGATGGCGCTCGCCAAGCCGCACAAGGCGTGGCACTACGCTACGCTGGCTACCGTATTCTCGGTGCTGGGTGCGCTGTTTGGCTATGCCCTTGGCTACGCCTTGTGGGATCCGGTGGTGCTGCCACTGGTGGAGTCTGTTGGCTATCAGGGAAAGATCGAGATCGCCCGCCACTGGTTTGAGCAGTGGGGGATCTGGGTCATTTTCATTGCCAGCTTCACCCCGATCCCCTACAAGGTGTTTACCGTGACGGCTGGGTTGTTGCAAATGGCTCTGTTGCCTTTCATCATCACCTCCCTCATCGGTCGTGGCATGCGCTTTTTCCTGGTTGCTGGCCTGATGCGTTGGGGGGGCGAGAAGATGGAACGCAAACTGATGCACTATGTAGATGTGCTCGGTTGGCTCTGTATTGGTCTGGCCGTGGTGGCCTATTTCTGGTTTAGTCGTTAAGGATCCATTATGCGTTCGCGTATTTGGCAGGGAAGCAGTGTCGTGGTGTTGTCCTGGCTGCTGCTTGCCTGCTCCTCCAGTAAAACTGCAGCTCCGGTGGATGGGGTCGGTGATGATCAGTTCGTCTCGACCATTCCGGCTCGCCATAGTGGTGCCCAGGTCAGCGCCCCTATTCAGGGCGGCAGCTATGTGGTGAAGAAGGGGGATACTCTCTACTCCATCGCTTTTAACTCCGGTAATGATGTGCCGTCGCTGGCCAGCCTCAACAACATCAGCCCGCCCTACAACATCTATCCGGGGCAGCGACTGCGACTCGATGGTTCCAGCGCCAGTGTTGGCAGCAGCCGCAGTGCCGGTACCTATGAGGTGCGCCGCGGCGATACCCTGAGCAGCATCGGCCGCCAGTTTGGCATGACGCCGCAGGCGCTGGCCCAGAGCAACAACCTGAGCGCCCCCTATGCGCTGCAACCGGGTCAGGTGCTCAATGTCCAGACCGCAGGCGGCGGTTCGACCCAGATGGTGGCTGCGACTCGTCCGGCAACCGTGACGCCGGTGGCCGTGAGCCGTCCGAGCAGCGGTCCGCGTCCGTTGGCCGAGCCGAGTGGATCTGGTCAGACCACGCCGTTCATCTCTCAGAAATCCGTTGCTCCGGCAGCACCGAAGGAATACGCTCAGGTCAAAGAACAAAAAATAAACAACTCCCAGTCGAGACTTGCTTGGCACTGGCCCGCAAAAGGTCGGATTGTCGAGGGGTTCTCTGTTGCAGAACAGGGTAACAAGGGGATCGACATAGCCGGCCAGAAGGGGCAACCCGTCTACGCCGCCAGCAGCGGTAAAGTGGTATACGCTGGCAGTGCTTTAAGGGGGTATGGCAAGCTGATTATCCTCAAGCATGATGATGACTATCTCTCCGCCTACGCACACAACGACGAGTTGCGGGTGAAGGAAGGGGACAGCGTCAAGGGGGGATCGGTCATTGCCAACATGGGTAGCACGGACGCGCCGGATGTGCGATTGCATTTCGAGATCCGGTACAGAGGCAAGTCGATCAATCCGATGAGCTATTTGCCAAAGCGTTAACCCCAGAGAGACCGTCTTACTCTGGTAACGTCAGGGAGACACACCATGAGCCAAGAACAACTGGTAATGCAGGATGCAGAGTTAGAGTTTGACGCTGAACCCGAATCTCACGAGGTAGAAGAGTTGCAGGAGGTAGCCGCCGAGGCGGACGAGAGTATCTCCGATGAGTTGCTGGCACCTGAGCTGAACAAGGTGATGGATGCCACGCAACTCTATCTGGGGGAGATAGGTTTCTCCCCGCTGCTCACTGCCGAAGAGGAAGTCTACTACGCCCGTCGTGCCTTGCGAGGTGACAAAGCAGCCCGCAAGCGCATGATCGAGTCCAACCTGCGACTGGTGGTGAAAATCGCCCGTCGTTACAATAACCGCGGCCTGGTGCTGCTGGATCTTATCGAAGAGGGCAACCTCGGTCTTATCCGTGCGGTCGAGAAGTTTGACCCCGAGCGCGGCTTCCGTTTCTCTACCTATGCCACCTGGTGGATCCGCCAGACCATCGAACGGGCCATCATGAACCAGACCCGTACCATCCGTCTGCCTATTCATGTGGTCAAAGAGTTAAACGTTTACCTGCGCACTGCGCGCGAACTCTCTCACCGCCTCGATCATGAACCGACCGCCGAGGATATCGCCTTCGCGCTGGATCGTTCGGTGGATGATGTGAACCGCATGCTCAAGCTCAACGAGAAGATCACCTCGGTGGACACCCCCATCGGCGGCGATCGCGACAAGGCGCTGCTGGATGTGCTCTCCGACGAGCGCGGCATGGGGCCTGAGCTGGAGTCACAGGAAGATGATATGCGTAGCAGCATCGTGCACTGGCTGGAGGAGCTCAATCCCAAGCAGCGGGAAGTGCTAGCCCGTCGTTTCGGTCTGCTGGGTTACGAGCCCGCCACCCTCGAGGATGTGGGGGCCGAGATTGGCCTGACCCGCGAGCGGGTACGCCAGATCCAGGTGGAGGGGCTGCGCCGTCTGCGGGAGATCCTGCTGAGCCAGGGGCTCTCTATTGAGGCTCTGTTTAGAACAAACTGAGTCCAGAACCAACTGATTAGCGGAACAAACTAATCAGGGTTATAACGCCAGCCAAATAGCACGAGGGGAGCAACTGCTCCCCTCGTTTTTTATTGCCTGTCGTCTGGCGATACCGATGCGGTTAGACCAGCTCGGCCAGCATGGTGTCGGCGTAGGGCACCAGCGCTTCGCCCTTCTTCACCTTGGTGAGGTAGTCCGGGTTGGCGATAAGCGGACGGCCGATGGCCACCAGATCGAAGCGGTTGGCCTCGATGGCCGCAGCGGCGCGCTCGGCGTCGTAGTTGCCCACCCCGACCAGATTGCCCTTGTAGTGGGCGCGCAGATAGTCGGAGGCGCGGCCACCCAGATAATCGAAGGTGAGGTTGTCATCGAAGATGCCGAGGTGGATATAGGCCAGCGGGCGATCGTTGAGCTTGCCCAGCAGGTAGTCGAACACGGCGCGATCTTCCGGGCTGCCCGCCAGATGGACATAGGCACCCGGGGAGAGACGAATACCAACCCGATCACCGCCGATGCGGGCGCTGATGGCATCAACCACTTCCAGCGCGAAGCGGCTCATATTTTCCGGGCAGCCGCCGTAGTTGTCAGTGCGCAGGTTGGTGGAGTGGTGCAGGAACTGGTCGATCAGGTAGCCGTTGGCACCGTGGATCTCCACCCCGTCAAAGCCCGCCTCGATGGCGTTGGCAGCGGCTGTCGCGTAATCCTGCACCAGCTGGGCGATTTCGGCCTCGGTCAGGGCGCGCGGCACCTGATAGGTCAGCTCGCGCATGCGGGGCACAGTGCCCTCGTGCGCCACGGCAGAGGGAGCCAGCACTTCAGCCTGATGGAAGAAGGGGTGGGAGAGGCGGCCTACGTGCCACAGCTGGGCGAAGATCTTGCCGCCCTTGGCGTGCACGGCGCTGGTGACTTTCTTCCAGCCATCGATCTGAGCCTGGGTGAAGAGGCCCGGGGTATTGGGATAGCCCTGCGCATCGGGGCGGATGATGACGGCTTCGGAGACAATCAGGCCGATGTCGGCACGGCGAGCATAATAGGCAGCCATCTGCTCGGTCGGCACCAGACCGGGGCCTGCCATGCAGCGGGTGAGCGGGGCCATCATGAAGCGGTTGGCCAGGGTCAGAGTCTCATTAAGGCGATACGGCTGAAACAGGGTATTCATGATAGTGTGTCCTGAACGGGTTATTCTTGAACGTGCATTCAAGACGTTTTTTTGTTCCGATGCAAGTCTTTTTTGAATGCACGTTCAAGATGGTTGGCCCCGACCTGCGAGTGGGGTACACTTGCCGACCTTTTCCAGCGCGCGTTGCCAGCGGCTCTTTTTGTGCCGTGGCAACGAACCATTTCCGACGGGAGGAGCCATGCGCATTGCCGAGTTTGATCGTGACGAGGTGCTACGAAATGCCATGGAGGCGTTTCGCGCCAAGGGGTACGCCAAGACCACCATGCAGGAGCTGGTGGCTGCTACCGGCCTGCACCCGGGCAGCATCTACGGTGCCTTTGGCAACAAGCGCGGCCTGCTGCTGGCGGCTGTCGATCACTATGTGGAGAGCAAGCGAGCCCTGCGCCGCTCCCTGCTCGACAATCCGAGCCCGCTGGCCGGTCTTGCTGCCTATCTCGATCAGGTGGTGACCGAGGCGCTCTGCGGCACCTGTCTGGTGACCCGCACCATGATGGAGCTGAGCGAGCAGGATGAGGAGCTGACCCAGCGGGTCAAGGGGATCTATGGCGAGCTGGAGCAGGATCTGGCCGAGTTGCTGACACAGGCGCAGGCCAAGGGTGAGCTGGCCCCGGATAGCAATATCCACACCCTCACCGCCCTGCTGCTGATCAACCTGCAAGGGCTGGTCACCTTCGCCCAGTGCCGCCCCGATCGCCCCCTGCTCGACGACGTAGTCGCCCAGCTGATGCGGGCCCTGCGGGCGTAAGTTCGGTTTCCCCTTCTCCTTCTTTGCTTTTTGAATTGAGGGGGAAGGGGTCAACCAGATTGGCGTAATGAGAGCAGGATAAAATCCAGCACGGAGTTGAGCCTGCCCAGTACATCGTTATTCCACACTCGGATCACCCGAAATCCCTGCTGATTGAGATAGGCTGTCCGAGCCTCATCATGCATCTGGTTCGCTAGTGTTCCATGTTGCGAACCATCCACTTCGATGACCAATCCCTGTTCAAGGCAGATGAAGTCTACCACATAGGGGCCGATGGGCATTTGGCGGCGAAATTTCAGCCCCGCCAGACGGCGATTGCGCAACTGTTGCCACAGTTTCTGTTCTGCCTGTGTGGCATCTCGTCTCAGTCGTTTGGCAAAGCGGTTGCTTTCCATAAAGGGCTCCAGTTCTGTTTGGCCCTGTAGATATAGCCAGCTTCCTTTGTGTTTACCGGTTGGATATTGCGTCCCCTCACCCTAGCCCTCTCCCAAAGGGAGAGGGAACAGATCTAGGTGCTGTCAGGATTTGTTGACCCCAACCGAGCTATCGTTGTGTTTGGTAATGATGAGCTGATGAGCTGATGAGCTGATGAGCTGATGAGCTGATGAGCTGATGAGCTGATGAGTGGATGGGCATTGCCCTGCTAGTTGGTTACCCGTGATGTTGCCGATTGTACTGGATCAGCTCCCTTCTCCCCTTGCGGGAGAAGGGCTGGGGATGAGGGGATGGAGCAGGAGCAGCTCTCACCCTAACCCTCTCCCAGAGGGAGAGGGAATTGATCGAGGTTCGGTTTGGGCATCATGGTCGGTCAACAAGCTCCTTCATCAAATCCTTGAGCCACACCTGCGCCGGTTGTTGCGTATGCGCCTATGGGGTATGCCAGACGCCGCGGTCTTACCTCGGCCCCACCAGCTCTTTCATCAAATCTTTCAGCCACACCAGTGCGGGTTGCTGGGCATGCACGGGGTGCCAGACGCAGTTGAGGTGGTAATCCGGCACGTCTGCGGGCAGCGGCAGGCTTTTCAGCGGCCAGTGGGTGGCGAGCAGGTCGGCCACCATGCTGGGCAGTACCAAGAGGTGATCGCTCTGGCTGACGATGGCGGCGGCGGACATATAGCTCTGGCTGTTGACCGAGATGGTGCGGCTAAAGCCCTGACTCTTCAGATAGCGGTCGAGGCTCGCCTCCGAGGTGCCAAGGGGCGAGTGGAACACATGGGGCATGGCGATGAGCTGCTGCAAGGTGATGCGCTCCATCCACTGGGAGGGATCATCCTCGGCACCGGCGGGGGCCGATTTGGCAATCGGCAGGTCGGCGCGCACCAGCCCGGCCAGCGGCTCGGTGAGCCAGGTCTCTTTGCCGAGATACCCCGGCACCTGCATGTACTCGTCAAAGCCCAGCACCAGATCGATCTCGCCGCTTGCCAGTTCGGCTTCGGGCAGGGTGTCGCGCAGGATGCGGATCTCGATGGTGACCCCCGGTGCCAGCCGTCTGAGCCGCTGAATAAGCGGCGGGATCAGCACACACTCCACGTAATCTGTGGTGCAGAGCACGAAGCGTCGCTTCGACTGGCTCGGCTCGAACTCTTCTTCCTCGGTGAGCTGCTGCTCCAGCAGCCGCAGCGCCTGCTGCACCCCGAGGTGCAGCCGCTGGGCGCGCGGGGTCGGCAGCATCCCCTGCGGGGTGCGCACCAGGAGCGGGTCGCCGAGAAAGGTGCGCAACCGGTTAAGGGAGTGGCTCATGGCGGGCTGGCTGATAAAAAGCGCCTCGGCGGCGCGGGTGACGCTCCCTTGCGTCATCAGGGCGTCAAAAGCGAGCAGCAGATTTAGGTCGAGCTGGTGCAGTTTCATGGGGGGGATTATTCGCCGTGTTTATGGGACAATCCATCCTATTCATTTGATGGATGGGGGCGCAACGTCTTAATCTGCGACCCACTGTTATTTTTCCGGGTTCCCGCGCCGCATCGGGCGTAAACGGGGGCCTCAATCCATGCAAGGAGCCTTGCGATGAGCATCAAGACCATTAACTCCACGCCGGCCGCCGACGGCTTCACCATGCCCGCCGAGTGGGCGCACCAGCAGGCCGTCTGGATGATCTGGCCGTTTCGCCCGGACAACTGGCGCGTAGCCGGTCGCTTCGCGCAAGAGACCTTCGCCAAGGTGGCCGATGCTATCGGTGGCGCCACCCCGGTCTTTATGGGGGTTCCAGCCGAGTTTATGGAGCAGGCTCGCGCCATCATGCCCGCTCACGTCACTCTGGTCGAGATGAACAGCGATGACTGCTGGGCCCGCGATACCGGCCCCACCATCGTTACCAACGCGGCCGGCGAGTGCCGTGGGGTGGATTGGGGCTTCAACGCCTGGGGCGGTCACAAGGGTGGTCTCTACTACCCGTGGAATCAGGATGAAGAGGTCGCAGCCCAGATGCTGGCCCAGCACGGCATGGCTCGCTACGATGCGCCGCTGATTCTGGAAGGGGGCTCCATCCACGTCGATGGCGAAGGTACCTGCCTGACCACCGCCGAGTGCCTGCTCAACGAAAACCGCAACCCGCACCTGACCAAAGAGCAGCTCGAAGCTCACCTGCGCGACTATCTGGGCGTCACCAGCTTTATCTGGCTGGACGAAGGCGTCTATATGGACGAAACCGACGGCCACATCGACAACATGTGCTGCTTCGTGCGTCCGGGTGAAGTGGCCCTGCACTGGACTGACGATCAGAACGATCCCCAGTACGCCCGCTCCGTGGCCGCCCTCAAGGTGCTGGAAGCGGCGGTCGATGCCAAGGGGCGCAAGCTGAAAGTGTGGAAGCTGCCCCAGCCGGGCCCGCTCTACTGCACTGAAGAGGAGTCTGCTGGCGTCGAGAGCGGCAGCGGTGTGCCGCGCGAGGCAGAAGGCCGTCTGGCTGGTTCCTATGTGAACTTCCTTATCACCAACGATCGCATCGTCTATCCGCTGCTGGATGCCGCCACCGATGGCGAAGCCCAGCGCATTCTGGAGGAGATCTTCCCGGATCATACTGTGGTCGGCGTGCCGGCCCGCGAGATCCTGCTGGGCGGTGGCAATATTCACTGCATTACCCAGCAGATCCCTTCCGGCAAATAAGAACCGGATGACGATCCTGCTGCGAAGCCGTGATCAAGGCTCATGTGCTGCTCGGAATCCTCATGTATTCACATACACTCCGGTTCCTGCGCTGCTCTTCACCTTGCTGACGGCCTCTCGCGACGGGTCGTAAACCGGTTCCAGCTGGTATTCAAAACCCCACGCCGTGGGGTTTTATCTCTTGATGGTGTGATGGTCGCAGGCGCTGATGCGGCGATCATCATGACAAACAGTCACCCTTTTACAGGAGATCAAAATGATCGAAGTGACCGAGGTTTCCATTGCCGAGCTGCGTGCCGCGCTCGAATCAGGCCGCACCACCGCGGTCGAACTGGTCAAGGCCTATCTGGCCCGGATCGAGGCCTACAACGGCCCCGAGACTGCCACCAAACTCAACGCCGTGGTGGTCGCCAATCCCGATGCGCTGAAAGAGGCCGAAGCTTCCGATGCCCGCCGCGCCCGTGGCGAGACCCTGAGCCCGCTCGACGGCATCCCCTACACCGCCAAAGACAGCTATCTGGTCAAGGGGCTGACCGCCGCCTCCGGCAGCCCGGCCTTCAAGGATCTGGTGGCCCAGCGCGATGCCTTTACCGTTGAGCGCCTGCGCGCCGCCGGTGCCATCTGCCTTGGCAAAACCAATATGCCGCCGATGGCCAATGGCGGCATGCAGCGCGGCGTCTATGGCCGTGCCGAGAGCCCCTACAACGCCGACTACCTGACCGCGCCGTTTGCCTCCGGCTCCTCCAACGGCGCCGGTACCGCCACCGCCGCCAGCTTCTCCGCCTTCGGTCTGGCCGAAGAGACCTGGTCGAGCGGCCGTGGCCCGGCCTCCAACAACGGCCTCTGTGCCTACACCCCGTCCCGTGGCGTCATCTCGGTGCGCGGCAACTGGCCGCTGACTCCGACCATGGATGTGGTGGTGCCCTATGCCCGCACCATGAACGATCTGCTGGAAGTGCTGGATGTGGTGGTGGCTGACGATGCCGACACCCGTGGCGATCTGTGGCGCATGCAGCCCTGGGTGCAACTGCCCAAGGCCTCCGAGGTGCGTCCGGCTTCCTATCTGGATCTGGCTGCCAAGGCCGATGCCCTCAAGGGCAAGCGCCTCGGCGTGCCGCGCATGTTTATCAACAAGGATGAACTGGCCGGCACCAGCGAAAACCCCGGTATCGGCGGCCCGACCGGTCAGCGCATCCATACCCGCGAGACCGTGATCGCCCTCTGGGAAGATGCGCGCAAGGCGCTGGAAGCCGCTGGCGCAGAAGTCATCGAAGTGGACTTCCCGCTGGTCTCCAACTGCGAAGGGGACAGACCCGGCGCGCCGACCGTGTTCAATCGCGGCATCGTGAGCCCGGAGTTTCTCAACGACGAGCTGTGGGAGCTCTCCGGCTGGGCGTTTGACGACTTCCTGCGCGCCAACGGTGATCCCAAGTTGAACAAGCTGGCCGATGTCGATGGGCCGAAGATCTTCCCCCACGATCCGGGTACCCTGCCTAACCGCGAGGGCGATCTGGCGGCGGGCATGGACGAGTACGTCAATATGGCCAAGCGCGGCATCAAGCGCTTTGACGAGATCCCCACAGTGCCGGACGGCCTGCGCGGTCTGGAGAAGACTCGCAAGCTGGATCTGGAAGACTGGATGGACGGGCTCAAGCTCGACGCCGTGCTGTTCCCGACCGTCGCCGACGTCGCCCCGGCTGATGCGGATGTGAATCCGGCCTCCGCCGATATCGCCTGGAGCAACGGCATCTGGGTTGCCAACGGCAACCTCGCCATTCGCCACCTCGGCGTGCCGACCGTTACCGTCCCCATGGGCATCATGGCCGATATCGGTATGCCGGTGGGGCTGACCTTCGCCGGTCGTGCCTATGACGACAACAACCTGCTGCGCTTCGCCTCGGCCTTCGAATCCACCGGCTGCAAGCGTATGGTGCCGCCACGCACGCCGCCATTGGGGTGATTGGTGGCTGTAATTAAATAGACAAATGATAAAAAACCACCTGCTATGTGCAGGTGGTTTTTTAATTAAAAACAATCTCAGTCTTTATTTATCTTTGTAATCAAACTCATATATCCGCCAATATGTGACTTTTTTAAAGTTTTTGTTTTATTGCAATCATGAAACTCGTTTTTTAGGTTTTCGTTTCATCTTCAAGTAGTTCAATGTCGGGTGGTGCTTCACTAAATCTGGGGTGGCTAGTGATGAGGGTTATGGGATTTATTACCCATGCATCAGGCATCTCATAAGGTAGAGCCTTTCGGCCTGATATATAGGTGCATGCTTCTTCATCTCCTCTGTTACTCCATTTGACCCCTATAATTCTTGATGATAGATGCTCGTATACCTTTAATATTTGCGGTGCTCCACCAATAGAGCTGTAAGAATATTTTGTAGCATCGTTCCTTACTTCCTCTAACATATCTCTAATAACTTCAAATGGTTCCCAGTCTATTTTGAAATTTTCCACCTGGTGAGGCCCGGCACCTTTACTATTTAATCTTTCTGAAA
This sequence comes from Aeromonas sp. 604176, assembly GCF_049170755.1. Taxonomy (NCBI): domain Bacteria; kingdom Pseudomonadati; phylum Pseudomonadota; class Gammaproteobacteria; order Aeromonadales; family Aeromonadaceae; genus Aeromonas; species Aeromonas sp. 604176. The sequence continues at coordinate 11,224 of NZ_JAAKNE010000053.1, read as the reverse complement.
ACATTTGTCGTGCTCGTAGCACATGTTCCTCATCACCAGCAAAAACCCAAGGTTGACCTTTCCATTCTTTGGCAGGATGAGCTTCAAAACAGTCCATTCCTGAACTATAAGATATATGCCAAATCATAAATTTCTTTCTAATCCATGAGTACCCACCAAATAGAAACTCTGCTGATGGGATATCCTCTCCTTTTATTGCATCATGGATTTGCTCACGCAAACCCTCGAAAACCTTCAAGACATGTGTTTTCAATTCTACAATATCCTGTGCTCTTGACCGTGATTTTTCATAAGTGGATATTGAAGAAATAACTTGATGCATTAATGGATATGCCCAATCTGTATCACCAGCGAAGCATATAAATGCATCAGAACGAGGAAGCGTGTGTATTTTTTGACCGCAATCCATCTTTTTAGCACCATTCAATCTACTATCAGATACAACTATTAATTCTTTGCATTTATTTAGTGTTCTAACCCATGCGGCCGTAATCGTCATAGTTAATCCTAGGGGAATCGAAAATGTAATTTTGCTAATGTAGACATGTGTTACGATGCTCAAGCTTCCCTAATATTGACATTTATATATTGAGTTTGGCAATCGCGTATGTGAGTATTACCAGCCTAGGATGCTTGGTTAGTGAAGCGTATTCGGACGATCGTGAATGGATCGTGGTCGAGAGGCCGCAGATATCAGTGTTTTCGGCTCGCGGTAAACGGACGATTACGCTGCACTAATCGTCCCTACAGCAAGGCGCTGATTGCATGCTTTGACCATTTACCTCTCACCACTCCCCGTACCGCCAACCACCATGTTTGTCGTGACTCGCTGCTGATTGCTCCGTACTTTCCCCTGACTTTCTGAATCGCCCCTGACTTCACCTTCTCTTCACACAACCTCATTTTCCCCTCACAAATCCCCCGTATCTTCTGCCCACTGCTTAAAAGGCCCGGCTTGCCACAGGGGTGGCGAGGGGGCGGTTGGTTCGAGGGAGCAAGATGATGAAAGGTTGGATGAAGTACGGGTTGGCCGGGGCTGTGGTGCTGATGGCGAGTTTCTGGGGTGGCAGCGTGCGGGCGGCGGGGATCGAACTCAAACAGGTGAGCGGCCCTGTCTATGTGGTGGAGGACAACTACTACGTCAAAGAGAACTCCATGGTCTATTTCGGGGCCAAGGGGGTGACGGTGGTGGGGGCGACCTGGACGCCGGATACCGCCCGCGAGCTGCACAAGCTCATTAAACGGGTCAGCAGCAAGCCGGTGCTGGAGGTGATCAACACCAACTACCACACCGATCGGGCGGGCGGTAACGCCTACTGGAAGTCCATCGGGGCCAAGGTGGTGGCGACGCGCCAGACCCGGGATCTGATGAAGAGCGACTGGGCCGAGATTGTCGCCTTTACCCGCAAGGGGCTGCCGGAGTATCCGGATCTGCCGCTGGTGCTGCCGAACGTGGTGCACGATGGTGACTTCAAGCTACAAGATGGCAAGGTGCGCGCCTTCTATGCGGGCCCGGCCCATACGCCAGACGGCATCTTTGTCTACTTCCCCGACGAGCAGGTGCTCTATGGCAACTGCATCCTCAAGGAGAAGCTGGGCAACCTGAGCTTTGCCAATGTGAAGGAGTATCCGCAGACCATCGAGCGGCTCAAGGCGATGAAGCTGCCGATCAAGACGGTGATTGGCGGTCACGACTCACCGCTGCACGGCCCCGAGCTGATTGATCACTATGAGGCGCTGATCAAGGCGGCGCCCCAGAGCTGACCCGCGCTGTTTTTAACAATGCCGCAGCTTAAACGCCAGCACTGCGCACTAATGCAAAAGGGCCCGTTACGGGCCCTTTTTGTTATCAGATCAGCCACTGCCACCAGGTGAGGCCAATGCTCATCACCACGGCAAAGCCCACGATGGCGATCACCAGACCGATGCGCATCCACTCCGCGCTGGTGTGATAGCCCATCCCCATCAGCAGCGGGATGCGGGCGTGGGAGTAGGTGGCGAGGTTGCAGCCGACGTTGGTGATGGCGGCGATGCTGAAGATGGCGAGCTCGGCAGGTACGCCGACCGCCAGCAGGGCCCCGGCAATCACCGGCGCCAGCGCCACCACCTTGGCGGTGGCCGAGGCGAAGGCGTAGGAGGTAAAGAGGTAAAGCCCCATCACCACCAGCAGCATGGGAATGGTACCGAGCCCGCCGAGGGTGCTGTGCATAAAACCGGAGAGTTCATCCCCCAGCCAGCCGGTAAAGCCGACCCGTTTCAGGTTGTCGGCCATCCCCATCAGCACGCTGAACCAGATCAGGGTATCGAAGGCGGCGCTGTTGCCCTTCACATCGTTCCAGTTCAGCACGCCGAGCAGCAGCAGGGCGGCCAGACCGAGAAAGGCGACCGTGGTGGCATCCAGCCCCAGATTGCTGCCGCCAACCCAGAGCACCACCAGACCGACAAAGACCCCGAGCAGGCTCTTCTCATGGCGGGAGAGGGGGCCCATTTTGGCCAGCTCCTCGCGGGCGAAGCGGGGGGCATCCGGCGTATCGCGGGTCTCGGGGCGGATCACCAGATAGAGCACCAGCGGCATGATCAGCAGCAGACCGATGGCGGGCGGCAGCAGATAGAGCGCCCATTCGCGAAAGCCGATCGTCAGCCCGGCGACGCTGGCGGCAATGCCGACCAGCGCCAGATTGCCGGCAAAGCCGGTGCTGAAGGCGACCGCCGAGGCGTCATTCATGGCGCTGACGCTGGAGAGCAGGAACTGCCCCAACTTGCGGTCATCCTTGTTGATGGTCTTGGCCAGCGAGTCGGCAATGGGGGCGACGATGGCGGCGCGGGCCGTGTTGCTCGGGGTGGCGGGGGCCAGAATAAAGTCGGCAACCGCCAGACAGTAGGCGGAGCGCAGGGTGGACTGGCCAAAGCGGCTGAGCAGCAGCAGGGCGATCCGCTTGCCAAGGCCTGTCTTGGCAAAGGCGCTGGCGATCATGAAGGCGATGACGATAAGCCAGATCAGCGGGTGGTTGAAGTCGACCAGCGCCCCTTCGATGGCCGCCTTGGGGGTCGCTTCGCCGCCGGCATGGAGCACGGCGTAGAGCCCGAGGGAGAGGATGGCGATATAGCCGGTCGGCGCTATGTTGGTGACGATGACCAGAATGGTGGCGATAAACAGAATGGCGGTGTGGTAGGCCGCCGGTGCCAGTCCGGCCGGGGCTGGCAGCTGCCAGCAGACGATAGCCAGCAGCACGGTCACGAGTGCTGCGAGCTGGGCGAGAGTGAGTTTTTTCATAAGATTCCTGTCCGGAATGGTGGGGAGGGAGCGATTGAGGCCGCTTCGGCCCTACTATAAGAGGGGTAATGGTGGATGCCAAATCCATCAATTACACCAAATGAGCATTCGATTAATTGCGGCTGTTTTTAACGGCGTCTTTGGCTTTGTGAGCTCGGGTTGATGAAGAGGTGAGTGAAGGAGTCGTTGCGACCTGGGGGGCTGGCGGGATTAAGGCTGTTCAAGGCGGGTGGGCTTTCATAAGATGGCCCTCTCTCTTTTCCCTGAAAGTTATCCATTTTCGTTATGCAATACGCCTCTCTCGCGCGCCTCAAGCAGGCCTTTATCACCGGGATGTGGGCCTCGCTGGTCAGCATCGTTATCGGCTTCGCCTTCAAGGTATGGCTGGCGCAGTGGGTCGCCAAGGGGGAGCTGGCGCTGTTCAACAGCGTGGTGGATTTGATCTCCCTCTCCTTTATCCTGATGACAGGTTTTCGCTCTTCCATGGTGGTGAGTTACTCCCAGACCAAAAACGATCGGGACATCATCAATATCTTTCGCTACTTCCTCATCGGCATCGTGCTGCTCACCTGGGGGGCGGTGATCCCCTATATCAAGCACGGGCTCCATATCCGGGTGGAGTATCTGCAACTGGTGGGGGTCATCTTCGGGCTGGGGCTCAAGGTCTACTTCACCAATCTGGTGGCCATGTACCGCATGTATGACATTTCCAACAAGGTCACCTGGCTGGAGCCGCTGGCCAACGGTCTGCTGTTTATGGCCTGCTACTTTGGGCTCGGGATGGATGCGCTCGCTTCGCTCTTCTACGGGCTGACCTTCTCGTCGCTCGCTATCGCCGGTTATATGTATGTTTCGCGCCGCCGGGCCATCGCCACCAAGCCGCTCGCCAAGGTGGCGCTCGGCCCCGAGATGGTGAGCTATGTGAAGAAGAGCTTTACCGCCTCGCTGGAGGCGGGGGCCAGCATCCTGATGATTTACATCACTGTGCTGCTCACCATCCGCCACTTCAGCATCGACGAGCTGGGGGATTTTCAGGTGGTGGTGCGCCCCATCTTCACCTATATGACCACCCTGTTTGTCTTCCCTATCTACCGCTTTGTGCTGCCTGAGCTGGCGGTCAATCTGCGCAACGGCGATCACCGCCAGATAAGGCTTATTCGCCGCTGGATCTTCCGTCTCTCCGCCATCGTCAGTCTGGCCTTCTTTGGCTTGATGTTGCTGGCGGGCAAGCCGCTGGTGCTGTTGTTCTTCCCCGCCGACTACGTGGGGGCGGTGCCTGTGCTGTTCCACTTCTCCATCTTCTTCATCTTTATGATGCTTAACGGCTATCAGCTCGCCTATATCAAGGCTCACGGTCACTTTACCCAGAGTTTGCTGATCCGGCTGGCGGGCATAGTGGCGCTGGTCGCCGCCTACTATCTGGTGGCCGAGTTCACCGCCAACGTGGTGGCAATTATCGTGGCGCTGGGCCTCGGTTATATGGTGATGTTTATCCTCTCGACCCTGGCGGAGCGGCAGATCTTGCGATCCCTGCCACTGGTGCTGGCGACCCGCTAGGGGATCACTCGCCAAGAGCAGGCTCCTGTCAGATAACAAAAAACGCCCGTGCGGGCGTTTTTTTATTGGCGGCGCTGGGCAGGCTTAACGCTTGCCCTTGCCACCCTTGTTGCCAGCGAGGGCCTGCTTTCTGGCGCGCTGCTTCTGGGCCGCCTTGCTGTTGCGGCGCGGCTCGGGCTCGAAGCGGGTGAGATCCGGCTCAAAGCCCGGGAACCACTGCTGGGGCAAACGGGTGTCGAGCACAGCTTCCACCTTCTCCAGCAGGGGCGCATCTTCCGGGCTGAACAGGGTAATGGCGAGCCCCTTGTTGCCGGCGCGACCGGTGCGACCGATACGGTGGACGTAATCCTCGGCCACAAACGGGAATTCGAGGTTAATCACATAGTTGAGATCGCTGATATCGAGGCCGCGGGCCGCCACGTCGGTGGCAACCAGCGCCTGCAAGGTGCCGGCGCGAAACTCCAGCAGCACTTTTTCTCGCGCGCTTTGCGACAGATCGCCGTGGAAGGCCAGCGCATTGATGCCCGCCTTGCCAAGCTGCTGGGCCAGTTTGTCGGCCCCCTGACGGGTGCGGCTGAAGATCAGCGCCGGTGCCCACCCTTTCACTTTCAGCATATGTTCGACCAGCGCCAGCTTGCGATCGCTGTCCACCGTGTAGACCCGCTGTTCCACCTCGGCCGCCGTGGTGTTGCGCGGCGCTACTTCAATCAGCTCGGGGTCGCGCAGCAGCACCTTGCAGAGGGCAAACAGGTTGTCGTCGCAGGTGGCGGAGAAGAGCAGGGTTTGGCGATCCACCGGGATCTGTTTGAGCAGCGCCTTGATCTCGTCCATAAAGCCCATGTCGAGCATGCGATCGGCCTCGTCAAACACCAGATGGCGCAGGCTATCAAGGCTCAATGCCCCCTGCCGCAGATGGTCGAGCAGACGGCCCGGGGTGGCGATAAGCAGATCCACCCCGGCTTGAAGCGCCTCGACCTGCGCCGCGATGCTCACCCCGCCGTAGACCAGCGTGCTGGTGAGACCGGTGCCCTGACCGTAGTGCGCGACGCTCTCGGCGACCTGCACCGCCAGCTCGCGGGTCGGCACCAGCACCAGCGCACGGATTGGGCGCGGGGATTCTGCTTGCGGCTGCGCCAGCAACTGCTCCAGCAGCGGCAGCACAAAGGCGGCGGTTTTGCCGGTGCCGGTCTGGGCCCCCGCCATCAGATCCCGCCCTGCCAGAATGACGGGGATGGCACGAGCCTGAATGGGGGTGGGGGCGGCATAGCCGAGCTCGGTCAGGGTCTGCTGCAGACGGGGGGAGAGGGCCAGTTCGGCAAAGGAGGCTGTGGACATAGGGGCACCAGTCGGGGTTATCGTGGCCAGCGGCCGCGATGCAATGAGTGATCGTGGCCGCGATGGTAACAGAAGCTGGGGGCGCGGCAGAAGGCGATGATGAGCAAGGGCGCATAGCTCCCGGTTTTGCATGCTGCGCATGGCGGTGGCGCAGGACCTCGTCGCCGCGCTTCTGTTTTACCGCGAGTCGGCAGTGCAAGGGGCATCAGCCATGACACTACTCCACGATCAGCACGCTCTCGCTGGCCAGATGGTGCAGCCACTCCCTGACGATCAGCAGCACGGCGGCAAAGTGCTCGTCGCGTGGCAGCAAGCTGGCTGCGAGGGGATCCCCTTCCGCCATGGCGGCCAGCTGGCCAAAGGCTTGCTCCACCAGATCCCGGTCGAGCTGGTTGTCCCCCAGCGCTTCGGCCAGTGATGGCTGGCTGCGCAGGGTCAGCTGCAAGCCGGGCGGGATCTGCGGGGCGATGCGCATCAGCTCATCTTCCACCACCATGATGGCGCGCTCCAGTTCGAGCGGGGTGGGCGGCGCGTGGCGAAATGGCCCGGGCTGGATGGCGCGGGTGCCGAAGGCGAGCGTCCAGTTGGCGAGGGGAGCATCGGCGTGGCCAAGCCAGACCTGACTGCGCTGCTCGCCAATCTCCAGTAACAGTGTGGTGTCGGGGGCGGGATTCATGGTGCGGGACTCCTGTCGAGGGCGAGTGTGACAACCCTCTTTTGATAACGCCATCAACCGGCTTTGGCGAGCACAATTTCTGCCATAGCCCCTCTGTTTTGCGAGTGGCGGCTCACTTTGGTGTTAACACCTTGCAATAAATTCCTGTTGTGGCAGTCTGGATGGCCAAATGAAGGTTCTTAACCACTCATTGCCACCGTTTCAGGAGTTCAGATATGGATATTCGTACCGCTCCCCGTGCCATCGCGCTCGCTCTCATGCTGGCAAGCGGCATCGCCGCCGCCAACGAAGCGCTGGTGATCCAGACCGATTTCGGCCTCAAAGATGGCGCCGTGTCGGCCATGAAGGGGGTTGCCTTCGGGGTGGACCGCACTCTGCCGCTCTATGACCTGACCCACGAGATCCCGGCTTACAACATCTGGGAAGCCTCCTACCGCCTCTACCAGACCCTGCAGTATTGGCCCAAGGGGACTGTGTTTGTCAGCGTGGTTGATCCCGGTGTCGGCACCGAGCGCAAGTCAGTAGTGCTCAAGACCAGGAGCGGCCACTACATCGTGACCCCGGACAATGGCACTTTGACCCTGGTGGCCGAGCACTTCGGCATCGAGGCGGTGCGCCAGATCGATGAGAAGCTCAACCGCCTCAAGGGCTCCGAGAAGTCCTACACCTTCCATGGCCGCGATGTGTACGCCTATACGGGCGCACGGCTCGCCTCTGGCGCCATCAGCTATGAGCAGGTTGGCCCGCTGCTGCCTGCCGAAGTGGTGAAGATCCCCTATCAGCCTGCGGTCGCCGAGAAAGATGGCACCCTCAAGGGCACCATCCCGATCCTCGATGTGCAGTACGGCAACGTCTGGACCAATATCGATGATGTCCTGCTGACCAAGGCGGGGATCAACAAGGGGGATAACGCCTGCATCAAGATCCGCGAAGGGGATGTGGTCAAATATGACGGCAAGGCCCCTTACGTCAGCAGCTTCGGTGACGTGCCGGAAGGTCAGCCGCTGGTCTACCTCAACAGCCTGCTGCAGGTGTCGGTGGCGCTGAACATGGACAGCTTCGCCGCCAAGCATCAGGTGCAATCCGGTGCCAACTGGCATATCAGCCTGAAGAAGTGCTCCTGACCCGCACATATATAAGTAGAGATAGAAACAGCAACGGGCGCTTCGGCGCCCGTTTTGTTCTCTGTTAATAAAGAAAGGGATCAGAACTCGTTGGAGAGCGCCTTGTACCCTTTGACCAGATCGATATTGGTGTGGGCCACGTCCTCGGAGAACTCGGCGGCATCCACCGAGACCCGTGGGATATGGGTCAGATCGCTCTGCTGGTTGATACGGGTGGTGGAGGGGACGTAGAACTCCGGCGGCAGATCGCAGCCATCAATCACCGAGTTGTGACGCACCACGGCACCGTCACCGATATGGCAGTTGAACAGCACGCTGTTGAAGCCGATAAAGACCCGGTTTCCCACTTCGCACGGTCCGTGGACGATGGAGCGGTGGGCGATGGAGGTGTACTCGCCGATGGTGACGGCGGCGCCGGATTTGGAGTGGATTACCACGCCATCCTGGATATTGGAGTTGGCGCCGATGACGATGGGTTCCATATCTCCACTCTCATCCACCTCGTCGGCACGGATCACCGCATAGGGGCCGACAAAGACATTCTCTTTGATGATCACCTTGCCGCAGATGATGGCGGTCTTGTCGATATAGGCGGATTCGTCGATGACAGGCAGATGGCCGGAGGGATTCTTGCGGATCATGTTACATCCTGTGGTTGCCAAGAGGGATTATCTGGTGGTGGACGAGGAGCCTACCGGTCGGTCAGCTTACCCCTGCTCGCCCTCTGGTGAAACCCCTGACTGGTCTGACCCTTGTCGCGCGGCGTCTCAGCATGGCTGTTTCCCGCCGCCAGAATATGGGAGCATGGCTGTCATCCCGAGTCGCGTAAGGTGGACATATAAAGATGAAGAAGATGATTGCCCTGTTGGCGGGTAGTTTGTTGCTCTCCTCGGCCGTGCTGGCTAAAGGGGAGGCGGGGGAGTTTGACTATTACGCTATGGCGCTCTCCTGGTCGCCCGAGCATTGCGCCGTCAAACCGGCGGATCGGGACCAGTGTTCCCGCAAGCTGGGCTTTGTGCTGCATGGTCTTTGGCCCCAGTACGATCGCGGTTACCCCAGCAACTGCACCCGCGAACGGCTCAATCCCGATATGGAGAGCGAGTTTGCCGACCTCTACCCCAGCCGTTTCCTCTATCGCCATGAGTGGGAGAAGCACGGCACCTGCTCCGGCTTGAGCCAGCAGGCCTTCCATCAGCTGGCGAGCGATTTGCGCCAGAAGGTGAAGATCCCGGCGGCTTATCAATCCCCGGAAGAGCCGCTGCGCAAAACCAGTTTCCAGCTCAAGGCCGATCTGGCGAGCGCCAACCAGTGGCTGGCTCCCGACAACATCACGGTGGCTTGCGCCGATGGTGGCCGCTTCCTGCGGGAGATCTACATCTGCGTCAATAAAGAGGGGACAGATGCGGTCACCTGCTCCGCCGAGATGCAAAAGCGTGAGCGTCGCTCCTGTGGTCAGCCGGACTTCCTGCTGCGCAGCGTGCGTTAAGTCTTCACTCATCATCGGGCCCCTTGCGGGCCTGATGTGTAACCACGGTTATCAGAAAGGAGTCTGACAGATGGATGGCAACAACCGATTTGGCCCGCAAGAGCGGGCAATGCTGCTCGGGGTGAACGGATGAGCCTGTTTGCCGAGCTGGGGATGCGTTATCCCATTATTCAGGCACCGATGGCAGGTGTGCAGGGTAGCGAGCTGGCGCTGGCCGTGACCCGTGCGGGCGGCTTGGGCTCCTTGCCTGCCGCCATGCTCACATCAGCGGAGCTGCGCAGCGAACTGGGACGACTTACCCAAAGCGGCCTTGGGCCATTTAACATCAACTTCTTCTGTCATCGGCAACGGGAACCGGATCCCGTTGCTCTGGCCCGCTGGCAGCTGCGGCTTGCCCCCTACTACGCCGAGTTCGGCATACTTCCCCCTGCGGTCACGACGGCGCCAAGCCGAGCCCCCTTTAATGAGGAGCATGCTGCCATGGTGGCTGAGTTCAGACCTGCGGTGGTCAGCTTCCACTTCGGTTTGCCCGCGCCCGAGCTGCTTGCCCAGGTGAAGGCTGCGGGGGCCAAGGTATTTGCCAGTGCCACCACGGTGGCGGAGGCCGTATGGCTTGCTCACCACGGTGCCGATGCCATCATCGCTCAGGGATTGGAGGCGGGTGGTCATCGCGGTCATTTCCTCTCCGATGATCTCGCCTTGCAGCAGAGCTCCTTGACCCTGCTGGCGCAAATCCTCGCGGTGACCGATCTGCCGGTGATCGCCGCTGGCGGTATCGTCGATGGCAAGGGGATCGCCAACGCGCTGACGCTGGGGGCGAGTGCCGTGCAGATGGGCACCGCCTTTCTCTGCTGCCATGAAGCGACCACCTCGGCGTTGCATCGAGCCTCCCTTCACTCACCCCAAGGCCTGCAGACGGCACTGACCAATCTGTTCAGTGGCCGCCCGGCGCGGGGTATCGTCAACCGTCTGATGCGTGAGCTGGGCCCGCTCTCGGATCTTGCCCCTCACTTCCCCTATGCCAGTGGCGCACTGGCACCGCTGCGTGCTGCCGCCGAGAAGGCGGGGGACAGTGGCTTCTCTCCGCTCTGGGCTGGGCAGGATGTATCGGGCTGCCGGGATCTTCCCGCTGGCGAGCTGATAGCGTGCTGGGTCAAAGAGGCTGGATTGGGATAAGTGCTTCTATATATGCCTCATACGCCTTCTTATATAGAAGATGTCGAGGGCGCTGCGCGTTAGACGCGACAGTGCGGCAATGGTGGATGAGTGCCAGGCCAGTACCCTTGTAAGGCATTTATCCGGTGTAAAACGTCCTCACCTCACCCTTGGTTGTGGATAAGTCTGTATAAATGCTGTGCGTTGATATGAATAACCAAGAAATTGCACTTTTTTGCAATTTTATTGCGGTAAAGCCTTGTCAATGTGAGCTGGATCTCTATAATGCGCCACATCGACAGGGCAAGCGGCAACGCAGAAAGCCAAGTTGATAACCTCGAAAAGCCTTTGCAAATAAGGCTTGACTCGAGAAGGCGGTTGAGTAGAATTCCACTCCCGCAGCAACACATTGTTGCATCGCTCTTTAACAATTTGAATCAAGCAATCTGTGTGGGCACTCACAGCATCGAGCATCAAAAACAATTTTTGATATCAATGTCTGATGAAGTGACCAAAGCAACTTTTAGTTGCAGCAGTTAATTCAGCAATTCATTGAGCCGCTTTTCGAAGCAACCAAACTTAAATTGAAGAGTTTGATCATGGCTCAGATTGAACGC
>NZ_JAAKNE010000052.1:0-26995 GCF_049170755.1 Aeromonas sp. 604176 | reverse complement strand
GTTACCTGCGATCACGGCGTTAGTATAAGGCGCTTATCACGATAAACCTCTCATTTCACGATGGAACCGAGAGCGGTATTTGGAGTTTGGAGAAACTGATGAACAAATTTCTGAAGGTGTCCCTGTTGGCGGCGGCGGTTGCCGTCGGTCTGACTGCTTGCCAAAAAGACGAGAAGCCTGCTGCGGCCAATACCGCCGAAGTGAAGGCAGAAGCCAGCAAGCCGGCAGAGGCGACCAAGGCCGAAGCCAAGAGCTTTGAAGAGCAATCTGGCTACGCAATTGGCCTCTCCATGGGTCGTTACATCGCCAATACCCTGGAGCGTCAGCAGGAACTGGGCATCAAACTGGACAACGCCGTGATCCTGAAAGGGGTGACCGACGGTCTGGGCAAAGAAGCCAAGATGACTGATGAAGAGATCCAGAAGGTACTGCAGGATTACGATGCCAAGATCAACGAGCTGACCAAGGCCAAGGCCGAGAAAGACGCCGTTGAGAATCTGAAGAAGGGTGAAGAGTTCCTGGCTGCAAACGCCAAGAAAGAGGGTGTGAAGAGCACGGAATCCGGCCTGCAATACGTGGTCGAGAAGATGGGCTCTGGCGCCAAGCCGAAATCTACCGATATCGTCAAGGTTCACTACACCGGTACCCTGACCGACGGCACCAAGTTCGACAGCTCCGTCGATCGCGGCGAGCCGGCTACCTTCCCGCTCAACCAGGTTATCCCGGGTTGGACTGAAGGTGTTCAGCTGATGCCGGTTGGCTCCAAGTTCAAGTTCTTCCTGCCGTCCAAGCTGGCTTATGGCGAGCACGGTGCAGGCTCCATCCCGGCGAACGCCGTGCTGGTGTTTGACGTTGAGCTGCTGGCTATCGAGAAGCCGACTGCAGACGACGCCAAGAAGTAATCCCTTCTTGTAGTTAAAAAGCGGCTCCTTAAGGAGCCGTTTTTACTTGTGTATTCCCTGCAATCGCGGGATAACAGAGCTGTCTTGGCGTTGGGTTTGCGCGCGAAAATAAGGCAAAATAGATCGCAGAATCAAATACAAGGATGAGTCCAGTGGCTGAAAATAAATCGCGTGTCCTGCTGGTGGAAGATACCCGTAGTCTGGCGGTGGTCTATGAACAGTACCTGCGCCAGGAGGGGTATGAGGTGGTGCTGGCCGATTGTGGTCAGCAGGCGTTGGCGCAGTTGCTGGCAAGTCCTCCCCCCGTGGTGCTGCTGGATCTGGAGCTGCCGGATATGTCCGGTATGGATATTCTGCAGATGATCACCGAACAGCAGTTGCCCTGCTCGGTGGTGGTGATCACCGCCCACGGCTCGGTGGATGTGGCGGTGGAGGCGATGCGCCTCGGTGCCTTCGATTTTCTGACCAAGCCGTTTGACAGTAAGCGGCTCTGCGCCACCGTTCGCAATGCCTTGAAACACCAGCAGTTGAGCTCGCTGGTTGCCCACTATCGGGAGAACTTCGAGCGTAGCTCCTTCTTCGGCTTTATCGGTGCCTCCATGTCGATGCAGGCGGTCTATCGCATCATCGAGAGCGCTGCGCCCAGCAAGGCGACCGTCTTTATCACTGGCGAAAGCGGCACCGGCAAAGAGGTGTGTGCCGAGGCGATTCACCAGTGCAGTCCCCGCAGCGAACAGCCCTTTATTGCCCTCAACTGCGCCGCCATTCCCCACGATTTGATGGAGAGCGAGATCTTCGGTCATGTGAAGGGCTCTTTTACCGGCGCCCAGGGGGATCGCAAGGGGGCGGCCAGTCTGGCCGATGGTGGCACCCTGTTTCTCGACGAGATCTGCGAGATGGACCTGGATCTGCAGAGCAAGCTGCTGCGCTTCATCCAGACCGGCACAGTGCAGCGGGTCGGCAGCGGCAAGCTCGAGACGGTGGATGTGCGCTTTATCTGCGCCACCAACCGGGATCCGCTGGTAGAGGTAAAAGCGGGCCGTTTTCGCGAGGATCTCTACTATCGGCTCCACGTCATTCCCCTCACCCTGCCGCCGCTGCGGGAGCGGGGTGAGGATATCCTGCTGCTGGCGCGCACCCTGCTGCAAAGCTACGCCAAGGAGGAGAACAAACGCTTCAAGGATTTTGACGTCGAGGCGGCGCGAGTGCTGCTCGACTACCCCTGGCCCGGCAACGTACGCGAGCTGCAAAACGTGGTGCGCAATATCGTGGTACTCAACGACAAGGAGTTGGTGAGCCCGGATATTCTGCCGCCACCGCTCAATGGGGTTCGTCCACAGTTGCCGGCTGCGATTGCGGCAGCGGTGGCATCGGCTCCGGCCGCCACCGGCATGGCTAACGGGCCAATTCGTCCGCTCTGGCTGGTGGAAAAAGAGGTGATCGAACAGGCCATCGCCAGCTGTGACGGCAACATTCCCAAGGCGGCGGCTTTGCTCGAGATCAGCCCCTCCACCATTTACCGTAAAAAGCAGGGGTGGGAAGAGTCCAATCGGGCCTGAACCATCTTGCCAGCAGAAAGGGCGGCTAGTGTGCCGCCCTTGCTATTTTGGGGGATCAGAGTTTGGCGAGGCGCTTGAGGCGGGTCAGTCGCTCCCCCTCGTTGGCGCTAAACCAGCGGTCCTGTGACAGCAGAAACCAGGCGCGGGAGAAGTATTCCGCGGCCAGCGGATCGTCCAGCACCAAGGCATTCTCCCCCAACTCCTCGAACAGATAACCATCCTCAGGTTCGCCAGCCTCGGCCATATCGGCCTTGAGCTGGTGCAGCTCTGCCAGCGCCTGCTGGTGCTGACCCTGGGCCCGGGTCAGGCGAGCCAGACTCCAGCGAGCGATAAACGCCTTGGCCGGCTGGTTATGCTGCAGATGCCAGGCCAGACACTTCTGCTGCTGGATTTTCGCCTCCTCGAAGCGGCCCAATTCGAACAGGGTCCAGCCCTGATTGTTGTAAAGGGGGGCCAGCCAGCCACGCACCTTCTCGTCACTGCTGCGTTCCGCCAGCTCCATCGCCAGTTGATGCCAGCGGCTCTGCTCTTCCAGTGGTGCGGCGATGGCGATCATGTGAGCGGCGTCGATGGCGAGATAGGTCTCCTTCTCCTTTAGTCCCCACTGCCAGGCTTGTTCAAACAGCGGTTTGGCGCTGGCTTTGTCGCCCGCCGAGTTAAAGGTGCGGCCCCGTTCCAGCAGGGCCCGGATCCGCGCTCTGGGGGTTGTGTCGGTGAGGCGAGGCTCTATCTCGTCGAGCAGCTGATGGGCTTCGGCAAACTGGCGCTGAAGCGAGTGGGTACGGGCAATTTGGGTCAGCAACTCCAGTTCGAGTTGCAGGTCGGCGGCGGCGCGCGCTTCGGGAAGAAGGGTGTGAAAACGAAGGGCACTGGCGGCGGGATCCTGATAATCCCACAACGCCATGAAATCGGGCGGATTGTCCATTTGGCCTCCTTGCTGGTTATCCTGTCACCAAGATGCCTGCAGGCCATTGTTTGTACAAGGGCGCCCGTCACAGAGCGCCCCTTGAGCCATGCTAACGGTTGTGCCAGCCGATCAGTAGACCATGGCCAGGCTCATCAGCATCAGGCCGAGGGCGGCAAAGGCCCCCTCCTTGATGGCGAGCCGTGGCACCAGCGCCTTGGGCAGGGCCGGAAACAGGCTCAGGGCAAAGCCAAGCCCCGGCATCAACCAGTGGAATGCCGGATCGCGCAGGGCGGGATTGGCGGCTCCATTGATGATGATCAGCAAAATAAACAGGGTGAAGGCGGGGAGGATAAACCAGCGTACCCCGCCGGCGGCGACCGCCCGCAGCGGCGAAATGCGATAGAGCAGCATGGTCACAAGGAACAGAACAAAAGGGGCCAGCAGATAGAGCGGAGCGGGGTTCATAACATCTTTCCTGAAAACTGATCGTCAAAAAACAGGGAGTCCGGTGCAAGAGGCGCGGGATTTAACCACTCTTCGCAGGTAATCACCAGCAGCCCGGGCCCGGGCTGTGAAGAGGATCCCGGATAAAGGTTTGCTAGCGCGTCTTAGTGCGACCAGAACCAGGCTGCTGCAAATCCCAGCCAGCTCAACACTAGCAAGATCCAGGGCAGGGGATGCTGATGGCTTACTTCAACCAGCTCCAGCTGATCGTCTTGTTCTTCGGTTTGTGGCGCGCCCTGTGGCTGCCTGGCTTTGGCCTGCATTTTTTTCTGGCGGCTCGCTTCGCGGGCCCGCGCCTTCATCTGTTTCTTGTATTCGTCGATGCCTTTCTGGATCCCTTGCGCGATAAGCTGGGTCTGTTCCTTGGTCTGCCCCGGCTTCTGGTTGGCACGGGCAATTTTCATCGCCTCCTGCTGGGTCTCGGGGGAAATCTTGTCGTACTTGGCCATCAAATCATCTCCTCGGGCATGGCTGGCTGGGGAGTATGCCATAAAGGCACGTCCGGGTGGCGTCTCCTTGGTGCGGGAGGGGATCAAGTGAGTGACAGCTCAACAAAAAACCTGACAAATCAGCAGGAAGCCGGATGTTGGGCCGAAGATCACAATTAGCAGAATTTGTGAGTCATCGATGAAAAACGGTCATCTGTTGTTTGTTATATTGGCGCCCGACCCGCTGGACAGGGTTGATAAATAACAAAACAATCAAGGTGATATGGAAATGAATAATAACTTTATCAAAGGCGGCGTGGCACTGGCCGTGCTTGCTGCACTGACTGGCTGTAATACCTCGAGCAATGACACCGTTGCACCCTGCACCGAAAATGTCTGCAAACTGACCATCCTGCACACCAACGATACCCACGGCCGTTTCTGGCACAACGCTGAAAATGAGTATGGTATGGCTGCCCAGAAGACTCTGGTCGAGCAGCTGCGTAGCGAGGCCAAGGCTGTTGGCAGCGAGGTGTTGGTGCTATCTGGTGGTGACGTGAATACCGGGGTGCCGGAGTCCGATCTGCAGGATGCCGAGCCTGACTTCATGGCGATGAACAACATTCGCTACGATGCCATGGCAGTGGGCAACCATGAATTCGACAACCCCCTCAGCGTACTGGAGAAGCAGCGCAAGTGGGCCCAGTTCCCCATGCTCTCGGCCAACATCTATGACAAGGCGAGTGGCAAACACTACTTTGACCCCTACAAGGTGTTCAAGCTGGAGAGCGGTCTCAAGGTCGCCGTACTGGGCCTGACCACCGAAGATACCGCCCAGCTGGTTGACCCCAACAACGTGCAGACTCTGGAGTTCCGCGATCCGACTACGGAAGCGGCCAAACTGGGCCAGCAGATCCGCAGCAACAAGGAGGCCAATCTGGTCTTCGCCATCACCCACATGGGCCATTACGAGAATGGTCAGCACGGCAGCAATGCGCCGGGCGATGTAGAGATGGCTCGTGCACTGCCGGCAGGGACTCTGGATGCCATCATTGGTGGCCACTCCCAGAATCCGGTCTGTATGGAACCGGGCACCACCAACAAGTACGCCAATTTCAAACCGGGTGATAACTGCCAACCGGACCAGCAAAACGGCACCTGGATCATGCAGGCTCACGAGTGGGGCAAGTATGTGGGCCGTGCCCAGTTTGAGTATCAGAATGGCAAGTTGACCCTGACCAGCTATGAGCTGATCCCGGTCAACCTGATCAAGCGCAACGCCAAGGGCGAGGCGATCGATGCCAACGGCGTCGTAACCAAGGACCCGACCAAGATGCAGTTCGTACAGGACGAGATCACCAAGGATCCCGAGCTGTATAACACCCTGCTGGGTTATCAGGAGAAAGGTCAGCAAGAGCTGAATGTCGTCATTGGCTCGGCAGATGGCTTGCTGGTTGGTGATCGCAACTCGGTTCGCAACAAGCAGACCAACCTGGGTCGCCTCATCACCACGGCGACCAGCAGCAAGCTGGGGGTCGACTTTGGTATCGTCAACTCAGGCGGCGTGCGTGACAGCATCCCGGCCGGTGATATCACTTACCGCAGCGTGCTGCTGGTGCACCCGTTTGGCAACACGGTCAACAAGGCTGTCATGAAGGGAAGCGAGCTGGCGACCTATCTGGGCCAGGTGGCAAGCAAGACCCGCAATACCGGTGGTTATGCCCAGTTTGGCGGTATCAACATGGCGGTGGATTGCCAGGCCAAGAGCGTCAATATCACCAGTATCGGTGGCAAGGCGTTTGATCCGGCAGCAACTTACAGCTTCGCGATCCCGAGCTTCAGCGCCTCCGGTGGTGACGGCTATCCGAAGATCGATACCATCAATGCCGGCTTGGTGGATGCAGCCGTGCTGAAAGAGTTCATCGAGATCAAGAAGACCATCAACGTTGCGGATTATCAGCCAGGCAATGAGGTGAGCTATCTGAACTCAACATCTGCCGAAGGGTGCAACTGATTCGTCAGCGGTGCGTTTAGCTCCAGATGTGATCCCCAAGGGCAGCCGGTGGCTGCCCTTTGTCGTTGTTTGGGTGGCGGTTACAACTCTTCAATCATCAATGACGATAGCAATCGCCTGTATGAGGTCAGGTGAGGGGATGAAATGAAAAGAGGCGGCCCGTTGGCCGCCTCTTGCGTAGTGACAATCTAAACCTTACAGCTGCTCGATACCGACGATATGCCAGGGGGCATTGTTCTTGGCCAGATCGCGCTCGAGGTGCCACACCTCTTTGATGTCTTCTTCGACCTGCTCCTGACGATCCATGTAGCGGCCACTGAAGCGCACGCTCACCTGAGCCCAGTCGCTGCCGTAGTCGGCGCGTACCAGCTGGGTATCGACGTACATCACTTCGGTATGCTGGTCGCCAGTCAGTTCGGCGCGTTCGGCTTTGAGCTGCTCAAAGAGCTCGGGGCTGACGTACTCGCGCACCTTTTCCAGATCGTTCTTGTTCCACGCCTCTTGCAGGGTGCGATAGTGATCGCGGGCACCGGCCAGGAAGCTGTTCATGTCAAAGCCCGGCGGCAGGCGGAACGGCACATCGCTGTCGGCAAAGCCGGTGGCTTGCGGTGCGCTGTTGCTCTGCTCAAACTGCTGCGGGGCCGCGGATTGCGGTGGCTGATAGCCCGCATAGGCCGCCTGTTGTGGCTGTGGCGTCGCGACCTTGCCCTTGCGCAGGGTACGGATCAGGAAGACGGCACCCAGCGCCAGCAGGGCGATCAGCAGGAAGTCCATTCCTTGCAGACCTTCAAAGGCACCGCTGCCCAGCAGGTAGGCAAACAGGCCACCGGCCAGCAGGCCGCCCAGCAGGCCGCCCATCATGCCGCTCTTTTTCGGCGGAGTCTGGGCATTCAGTGTCGGATTCTTGTTGTCGACCGGTTTGGCCGCAGGCTGGGCCGGCGCAGTTTTGTAACTTTTACCAAAGGATTTGCCGCCGCCAAACTTCTTGGCTTCGGCGTGAGGTGCCCCCAGGCCAATGGCCAGGATCACGGCAAACAGGGTCAGCATCTTTTTCATTTTGACTCTTTTCACTCTCGTCTGTGGGTGGGGCATGCTCCGCTTTGGCAAGCTCAGCAAGGCGCATGGCAGGCTGCCTGTCCCTAATTGTGTCGCAGCTTGTATTCATCAATATCACCTCTGGCATGAATTATTCATGAACGAGGTTGTCGCGATGCGGCGTCAAACAAGAGGAGTAAACCGGATGAAAAGCAGAAGATTGAGTCGCAAGGAGCGCAAAATGCGAAGCAAAATCAAAATGGTCAAGGTAGAGCAGACTCTGGTTTGGCCCTTTATGATGGTATGAGCCGCCAGATAGGGCTCGCCGTAGTTGGCTTTCTTTTGTAAAATTCCCGTTCCCTTCCCGCTGCGGTTTTTATGTGTATGGCAGAGCAAGTGACGGCGAAAAAAGACGCCAAGACACAACAGCTGAAAGTTCCTCCCCACTCTTTTGAGGCCGAACAGTCCGTACTGGGCGGCCTGATGCTGGATAACGATGCCTGGGATCGGGTTGCCGAACGGGTGATCGATCAGGATTTCTACAGCCGTCCGCACCGGTTGATCTTCCAGGCCATGACCCGCCTCTCCAACGCGGGCAACCCCATCGACCTCATCACCCTGCAGGAGGAGCTGGAACGCTCCGAACAGCTGGAAGAGGCGGGCGGCTTCGCCTATCTGGTGGAGATCGCCAAGAACACCCCGAGTGCTGCCAACATCAACGCCTACGCCGAAATCGTGCGGGAGCGGGCGGTCGTACGGGAGATGATCTCGGTCGCCAACGAGATAGTCGAAGCAGGCTACGAGCCACAGGGCCGTACCTCTGGCGATCTGCTGGATCTTGCCGAGAGCAAGGTATTCAAGATTGCCGAGCAGCGCACCAGCGCCAACGAGGGGCCCCAGCCCCTGAAGCTCATCCTCGAGCAGACCGTCGACAAGATTGAAGAGCTGTTCAAGACGCCGCACAACGGGGTGACCGGGGTATCGAGCGGTTACAACGATCTCGACAAGATGACCGCCGGTTTGCAGCGTTCGGATTTGATCATCGTGGCGGCCCGTCCTTCCATGGGCAAGACCACCTTTGCCATGAACCTCTGTGAGCATGCGGCCCTCACGGCCGACAAGCCGGTGCTTATCTTCTCGCTGGAGATGCCCTCCGAGCAGATCATCATGCGTATGCTCGCCTCGGTCGGTCGTATCGACCAGACCAAGGTGCGTACCGGTCAGCTCGACGACGAGGATTGGGCACGCCTCTCCTCCACCATGGGATTGCTGCTGGAGAAGGGCAAGATGTATATCGATGACGCCTCCGGCCTCACTCCGACCGATGTACGTTCCCGTGCCCGTCGGGTGGCACGCGAGCACGGTGGCCTATCCATGATCATGGTGGACTACCTGCAGCTGATGCGGGTGCCGGCGCTCTCTGACAACCGTACCCTGGAGATCGGCGAGATCTCCCGCTCCCTCAAGGCCTTGGCGAAAGAGCTGCAGTGCCCGGTGGTGGCGCTCTCCCAGTTGAACCGAAGCCTGGAACAGCGGGCCGACAAGCGCCCGGTCAACTCGGACCTTCGTGAATCGGGTTCCATCGAGCAGGATGCGGATTTGATCATGTTTATCTATCGTGATGAGGTTTATCACGATGACAGCCCGGACAAGGGGATTGCCGAGATCATTATCGGCAAGCAGCGTAACGGCCCCATCGGCCGGGTGCGCCTCACCTTCCAGGGGCAGTTCTCCCGGTTTGACAACTACGCCGGTCCGGCGTTTGATGACGATTATTGATAAGTAATGGATAAGGCCGCCCGGATGGGGATTGCCAAGAGTGCCCTGAAAGATGCCGGATATCTCCGGCAAGCAGCGTAACGGTGCCAATGTCGGCCGGGTGCGCCTCACCTTCCAGGGTCAGTTCTCCCGGTTCGACAACTACGCCGGTCCGGCGTTTGACGACGATTATTGATAAGTAACAATCATGGCAATCCTGTGGTCAGGATTGCCACTACCGCTCTGACCCGTTTGCCATTCACTGCAAGGCAGCCCGTCAGAGCCTGTTTTCCCGGTTCGACAATTATGCCGGTCCGGCCTTCGACGACGATAAGTGAGTGGCGGTCTTCTGCCCGATGAGGGGGAGACCATTTGTGCCCTCGTAAGGGAAAACCATGAAAGCGGCTACTGCCCAAATCAATACTGCGGCCTTGCGCCACAACCTCGCCGTGGTCAAGCGCCACGCCCCCGCTTGCAAGATCATCGCTGTGGTCAAGGCCAACGCCTATGGCCACGGACTGCTGCCGGTCGCCCGCACCCTGGTGGATGCGGATGCCTATGCGGTGGCCCGGATCGAAGAGGCGCTGATGCTGCGCTCCTGCGCCGTGGTCAAACCCATCGTACTGCTGGAGGGCTTCTTCTCCGCCGACGATCTGCCGGTACTGGCGGCCAACAACCTGCAGACGGCGGTTCACACCTGGGAGCAGCTCGAAGCGCTGGAGCAGGTTGAGCTGCCAGCCCCCGTGGTGGCCTGGCTCAAGCTCGACACCGGCATGCACCGCCTCGGGGTGCGTGCCGACGAGATGCCCGCCTTTATCGAACGACTCGGCAAGTGCAAGAACGTGGTGCAGCCGTTCAACATCATGACCCACTTCAGCCGTTCCGATGAGCTGGAGCAGCCTACTACCCGCGAGCAGATCAACTTGTTCAGCAAGTTGACCGCGCCGCTGGCGGGCGAGCGTGCCATGGCCAACTCGGCGGGCATTCTGGCCTGGCCAGACTCCCACTGCGACTGGGTTCGCCCCGGTGTCATCCTCTATGGCGTGTCGCCCTTCCCCAACACGGTGGCGGCCGATTATGACCTGCAGCCGGTGATGACCTTGAAGACCCAGCTGATTGCGGTGCGGGATCACAAGGCGGGCGAGCCGGTGGGTTATGGCGCCAACTGGGTGGCGGATCGCGATACCCGGCTCGGGGTGATCGCTATCGGCTACGGTGACGGTTATCCGCGCATGGCGCCCAATGGTACTTCCGTGCTGATCAACGGCCGCATCGTGCCGCTGGTGGGGCGTGTCTCCATGGATATGAGCACGGTCGATCTGGGCCCGGGCGCGACCGACAAGCCCGGCGACGAAGCGGTGCTGTGGGGCGAGGGGTTGCCGGTGGAGCGGGTGGCAGACGAGATTGGCACCATCCCCTACGAACTCATCACCAAACTCACCTCCCGCGTCTTTATGGAGTATGTCTGATGTGGCAGCAGTGCCTGCTGACTCTGAAGCCCCGTTCACGGGGCTTTCATCTGGTGACGGACGAGCTGGTGGCCAAACTGCCGATGCTGGCGGATTACCGGATCGGCATGGCCCACCTGCTACTGCAACACACCTCCGCCTCGCTCACCCTCAACGAGAACTGCGACCCCAGCGTGCGCAGCGATATGGAGGCCCATCTGCACCGGCTGGCGCCGGAAGATGCCCCCTACTATCGTCACACTTATGAGGGGGCGGATGACATGCCCGCCCATATCAAATCCTCCCTGCTCGGGGTGAGCCTGCTACTGCCGATCCGTGACGGTCAGCTGGCACTTGGCACCTGGCAGGGGATCTGGCTTGGCGAACATCGCGTCGATGGCGGTGCCCGCAAGGTGCTGGTGACCCTACAGGGTGAGTAATCAGGCTGCAACCAGCTGAAAGATGGCGATAAAAAAGAGGGATGGCATTGAGCCATCCCTCTGTCGTTTCTACGGTTTTGTGAGTCATCCACCTGCCAGTGGTGAAGCGCTCTGCGTGGCTCAGCCGACCTTGAAGGGGGTCAGCTCGGCCAGCGGGGCGGCGTCCATAAAGGCTTGCGGCTCCTGGCCCTGTTTGAAGATCTTGAAGTCCTGCTCGCGGGCGCTCCAGTACTCAACGGTATCGCCGCTGATCTGCAGCAGGCTCGCTTCGCGCAGAGCCACCACATATTCGCTCGGGTTGATGGCGCAGAACTCGGCCAGACGCTCGTCGCGGGTTTCACCCATGTGGCCGCTGATGCTGGCATCCAGATAGTGCGGGTTGATCTGCAGCGGGAACAGGCCCAGCGCGGGCAGCACGGCGGCGTTGCAGACCGGCATGTCGTTGGTGGTGCGGATGCTCGGGGTCGCCACGTTGCAACCGGCGCTCCAGCCCACATAGGGGACGCCCCGCTCGCGCACGGCACGCTGGATCGGCACGATCAGGCCGTTTTCATGCAGCAGCTGATTCAGGCGCCAGGTGTTGCCGCCGCTGATAAAGATGGCGTCCGCCTGATTGACGGCATCGACCGGATCATCGAAGTGGTGAATGCTGATGGTCTCGATTCCGAGGCTCTCGGTAAGTTCGTTGGCGCGGGCATCCCAGTCGCTGCGGATCACCGCGTAGGGGATGAGCAGAATGCGTTTGACCTGTTTGCGAGCCAGCAGGCTCTGCACCCGGTCGCGGGCCCAGCCGAGCAGGCCGGGAAATTCGTTGGCTTTACCGTTGCTAAGCAGAAGCAGTTCCATCAAATCGTTCCTCAAAAAGTGAAAGCGGAGGAGGGAGGGCCACCGGATCCGCCGTGCGGCCGGATGGCAAGAGGAGGCATGCTACCACCATTGGCGCGGCGGTTCTGTGATCGGAGGGCCTATTCAACGGCTATGGATGAGTTATGGATGGATAACTCAATGCCAAGCGGTGGATTAATGAGCCGTGGTCAACTCGCCAGTCATCGCCAAGAAAAGACCCCGCCGCAGCGGGGTCATGGCAGAGTTAGTCAAGTTTGAGATCGACCCACACCATGCGGTGATCCGAGCTGACTCCCTTGGCGATGCCGAGTTTCGCATCATAGACCAGGTGATAACCGGCCTCGAAGCTGGCAGGCCAGAAGACGCCGCTCTTGACCGCGTTGAGGTTGGCGGAGGGGATGACGTGATCCAGCTGCAGCACGCTGGAGTTGGTGATGCGTTCCGGGTTGGGGCGAGTGAGGTTGCGTTTGCAGTCGGCCCCCTTGCTGACACACTCCGGGCCCCCTTCGCTGACCGGGATCAGGGTGCCATTGGTGATGGCCTGATTCATCAGCGGGTTGTTAAGGAGATCCTGAATGGCGGTCAGGTCACCGTCACCGGTGAGCGGATCGGCGTTGAGATCACCCGCGATAACGAACTTGGCGTTTTGGGCCAGCCCACCCTTGGTGCCCTTGTCATCGGTCATGTAGTTGAGACCCTTGACGTAATCATTCCAGAAGGCGATCTCGGCGCGGTTGTGCTTGACGGTGTGACGCGCCGCGTTGGCAAAGATCGGCGGGGTCGGGTGGGAGATCAGGAAGTGGATCACCTCTTCCCCTTTCTCGGTCTTGATCCGTACCGGCACATCGGCGTGGTTCTTGGAGGAGAGCGGGTACTGCTGCCAGGCTGCGTCTGAATACCAGGCATCACCACACTGGCGGCTGGCCGGGATCTTGACCTTGGGATTGTTGCAGTCATCGATGATGGGGTTCTGCTCGCCCGGCATATCCTTCCACTTGAAGTTCTGGAAGGTGCGGATCTGCTTGGTGTCAATGGGATATTTGGACATCACCGCAAAGGCGTACTGGCCGTGATAGTTGCCAAAGCCCCAGGCATCGTCGGGGCCGCTGTTGACCTTGCCATCCAGATTGAGGTCATAACCGCTCATCAGGCCGGTGTTGGTGGCGAAGTTCTGCATCACCGGATAGCTGATGGCCGTCACCTCTGCGTGCTGGGCATGAGCCAGATAGTTGTCGTTGAAGGCTTTCAGATCGGCGGTGCTCTCGCCTTTGCCGTCGTTGTCGAACTCGTTGAGCAGGAACACATCCGGGCGGGTGCGCTGGATGATCTCCGCCACGTTGCGGATCTGCTGCACGTTCTTGGCTTTGGTTTCCGTGGCACCGCTCAGGCTCCCTTCGGCGAGGCGGGCCAGCAGGGCATCCTGCTCGGTGCGGGTCAGCGCCAGCTCACCGGTCAGCATACCGGCGGCCGTGCGGTCAAAAGAGAGGTTGAAGGTGGCAAAACGAACCATGGGATCAGCTGCCTTTGAGTCGTTGTCGCTGTTGCAGCCAGCCAGCATCCCGAGGGAGATGGCGGCAGCCAGTAGGGTCTTGTTGATATTCTTCATTTTAATTATTCCGTAGCATCAATGAGTTATGCCTTCTGTGAGGCGGCGCCATTATAAGGAGACGGTGATGCTGCGGGGATTTTGCCTGAGCAAAGTGTGAGGATATTCACACCACATATCTGGCGATGATGAATGTTAGCAGGGCGATATGGGGTGTGAAAAACCGGTTTATACGCTGCAGTTTCCGGGATGAATGGCGCGCTTCCAGCCGTTACCGCACTCTGAATTTGTCACACCACCATCGGCAGGCCGCTTTCGGGGTGGTGGATCACCTGTGCCGGATAGTCATAGAGACGGGCAATCAGCTCGGGGGTCAGCACCTCGGCAGGTGTGCCATCGGCCATCAGCTTGCCCCGCTCCAGCATCACCAGCCGATCGGCATAGCGTGCCGCCAGATTGAGGTCGTGCAGTACTACCAGCACTGCTGTATTGCGGCTGGCTAGGGCGCGCGCCATGGTGAGCAGTTGATGCTGGTATTTCAGATCCAGTGCCGAGGTAGGCTCGTCGAGCAGCAGCAAGCGGGGTTGCTCAGCCTGTTCGGTCGGAGAGGGTGCCTGCCAAATCTGCGCCAGCACCCGGGCAAACTGCACCCGCTGCCGCTCGCCGCCGGAGAGCCCGGGATAGAGCCGCTTGGCCAGATGCTCGACCCCGGCATGGGTCATGGCCGCCGCCACTATCTCGTCACGCCGCGCCGCCGGTTCACTGTGGGGCAAGCGCCCCATGGCGACCACTTCCTCGCAGAGAAAGGGGAAGTTGAGGGAGGAGCTTTGCGGCAATACCCCGAGCCGGTGGGCAAGCTGGCTGCTGTCCCACTGCTGGCGATCCGCGCCAAACAGGGTGATGGAGCCCTCATATTCCAGCTCGCCGGTCAGGCACTTGAGCAGCGAGCTCTTGCCCGCCCCGTTGGGGCCGAGCAGAGCGGTGAGGGTGCCGCTCTCGAGGTCGAGATTGAGCCCATCCAGGATCTGGCGCTGGCCACGGCGCAGGCTGAGTCGGGTGCAGCTCAACAGGGGGGAGGAGAGTGAGGATGAGAGTGGTTGCATAACAGTCCGTATCACAGGGCGCGGCGGCCTTTTACCAGCAGCCAGATGAAGAAGGGGGCGCCGAGCAGGGCGGTGATGATGCCCACCGGCAGCTCGGCAGGGGCCAGCAGGGTGCGCGCCAGCATATCGGCTGCCAGCAGCAGGGCGGCGCCAAGCAGGGCCGAGAGCGGCAGCAACCTGACGTGGTTGGGGCCTGCCAGTAGGCGCACCAGATGGGGCACCACCAGCCCGACGAAGCCGATCATCCCCGATACCGCCACCGCCACCCCGACGCCCGCTGCGGTGAGCAGAATCAGGCGACGTTTGAGGGATTGCACATTGACCCCCAGATGACGGGCCTCTCCTTCACCCAGCAGCAGGGCGTTGAGGGGATTGGCATCGCGCATAAAGAGCCACAGCAGGGCCGCTAGGGTGAGCAGGGCCAGCGCCACATCGACCGGTTTGCCTGCCGCCAGCGTTCCCATCTGCCACAGGCTCAGGTTGCGCAGCATCTGATCGTCCGCCAGATAGGTGAGCAGGCCGATCACCGCGCCGGAGAGCGCCGTGATGGCGACCCCGGCCAGCAGCATGACGGTGACCGAGGTGCCGCCCTCACGGGTGCCGAGCAGATAGACCAGGGTGGTGGTGAGCGCGCCGCCGAGAAAGGCGAGCAGCGGTAGCAGGCCAACCCCGATGGTGGCTTGCAGCTGCTGGCCGAGGGGGGCCAGCAGCACAATGGCGAGCGCCGCACCGAGCGCCGCACCACCGGAGACTCCTATGATGCCGGGGTCAGCCAGGGGGTTGCGAAACAGCCCCTGCATCACGGCGCCACAGAGCCCGAGGATCCCCCCCACTGCGATGCAGAGCAGGGTTCTCGGCAGGCGAATTTCTTGCACGATCAGCAGCTTGTGTGACTCAATCCCGCTCTCCTGCCCGGCAAACAGCGCCCGCAGACTCTCGCCTAGGGTGAGGGTCATGGGGCCGGTTGCCAGCGAACCGAGCAGCAACAGTGCCAGTGCGGCCGTGGTAAAGGCCAGCAGCCAGGAGAGGGGTAACCGCATCATGACCCCAGCTTGATCCACTGGGCGATCTGGTTCGCCTGTTGCAGGGAGTTGAGGCTCAGGCCCCCTTGCAGGGCGTGGCCGTCGATGGCGTGAATGGCGTTACGCTTGCCAGCCGGGGTAGCGGCTAGGGCGGGCACTTCGGCCAGCACCTTGGCCGGATCGGCATACTGCTGCCAGTCACGACCGCTGACCAGCACCAGATCGGGCTGCATCTCGATGAGGGATTCGGCGGATACCGGCTTGTAGTTGCGCAAATCGGCGACCGGATTGATGCCACCTGCCAGCGAAATCAGCGCGCTGGCGGTGGTGTCACCCCCGGCGATGCTGGTGGGTTGCCCCTTGTGCAGCAGCAGGAAGGCGACCTTGAGCGGTTTGTTCTGTTTGGCTTGCGCCGCCAGCTGATCGGTCTGAGCCTGGATCTCTGCCTTCAGGCGATCGCCAGCGGCTTTATCGCCCAGCAGGCTGGCGAGGGTGTCGATACGCTGGTTGAGGTTGGCGAGGGTCGGCGCGGTATCCAGCACCTCCACCTTGACCCCGGCGCGGCGCAGCTGATCCAGGGTCGGGGCTGGGCCCATCTCGTCGCTGCCCACCAGTCGGGTGGGGGAGAGGCTCAGGATCCCTTCGGCGGCCAGCGCCCGGTGATAACCCACCCTGGGCAACCCTTTTGGCAAGGGACTGCTGACATCGGTGGCGATCAGACTCGATTCACCGCCAAGGGCCAGAATGAGTTCTGTGGTGGCCGGGCCGATACTGACGATACGCTCTTTCTGTCCGTCGGCGGCAACGGCAGAGAAGGGAGAGAGTGAACTGCAGAGCAGGGTGATGGCGAGGGCAAGACGACGGCCCATGCTAACCTCCGAAGGGGTGAATGAAACGGGTGTGCCGCCGAGAATATCAAGGCTTTGGAAAAAATGCACTGATAATGATAGCAATTATCAATTGCATTGGTTTCGGTGCTTTATTAGAGTAGCCGCCATGATAAACAGCGGGACAATATGGTCCCGCAGAGGGAGAAAACATGAGCATTGCACAACGCATTCACGCGCTGCTGGAGCAGGATCCCGGCGCTCATCCGTCCACCCTGGCGGCCCAGCTTGCCATCAGTGAATGGGAGGTGGTTCGCCATCTGCCCGCCGAGCTGGTGACCCTGTTGCCCGCCGATCGCGCACAAGGTCTGCTGGAAGATTTGGCCGACTGGGGCCCGGTGACCACCATCGTTGAATCAGAAGGATCCATCTTCGAGGTAAAAGCCCCCTTCCCGAAAGGCAAGGACGCACGCGGTTACTACAACCTGATGGGCCGCGACGGTGAGCTGCATGGTCACCTCAAGCTCGACAACGTGGCGGGGATTGCGCTGGTCAGCAAGCTGTTCATGGGCAAGGAGGGGCACTCCTTCCAGTTCTTCGGTCACTCCGGCCGCTGCATTTTCAAGGTCTATCTGGGTCGCGACGAGAAACGCCAGCTGCTGGCCGATCAGGTCACCCGTTTTATGGCGCTGCGCCACAACTCTCAAGAGGAAGTCAAAGCATGAGTGAACGTCAGGAGCGTCTGCAGAACCGCCTGCAACCGGAGATCCGCGAGTTTCGCGACAGCTGCCGTACCCTGCAGCTCGCCACCGTCGATGGCGAAGGCAATCCCAACGCCAGCTATGCCCCGTTCGTGCTGCTGGAAGATGGCTACTATGTGCTGATCTCCGAAATCGCCCGTCACGCCCGCAACCTGCAACAGGTACCTCGGGTATCCCTGATGCTGATCGAGGATGAGAGCGGTGCCCGCGAGCTGTTTGCCCGCAAGCGCTTGACCTTCGATGCGGTGGCTGAAGTGGTGGCCCGTGACGACGCTCGCTGGAGCAAGGCGGTCGCAGCGCTGGAAGGTCGTTTTGGCGAGATCATCAAGGGGCTCTCCAACCTCAAGGATTTCAAACTGTTCCGCCTCAAGCCGGAGCAGGGGCTGTTCGTCAAGGGCTTCGGCCAAGCGTTCGCGGTCTCCGGTGACGAGCTGGTGGATTTCGTCCATCTGGTGGAAGGGCACAAGCGCATCGATACCGGTGCCGAGCTCACCAGCCCGGCCGATGCGCCGGTCTGACGATCCCTGTCGACCACGACAGCCGTCATAACAAAACGGGCAGCCACTGGGCTGCCCGTTTTTATTGCGTTATCTCATCCGGCCTTTTCAATCCTGCCAGCTGGCCTTGTTGGGAAAAGCGCGACGATCGGCATCGGTGGCCGTTTCGTTGCACTCTCCCCGCACCTTCCAGGAGGTCTGGCTCAGCACTATGTAGCCTTGGCGGCAATACTGCTTGGTCGCCAGGGTCTCGGTCAGCAGGTTCTCCTGCAACGCCTCCCGCTGTTCCAGCAGCCGCTGGCTCTGGGCCGCCGAGAGGCCGCGCGGCAAGGTGTCGTTGGGCGCGGCTTCAAAGGTGAACCGCTTGCTCCCCTCCTCGTTGATGTGGGTCAGAAACAGGGGTTCCGGCCCGTCATACTTCTGTCCGGGCAAGCTGGAGCAGGCCGACAGCAGGGGAACAATCAACAACAGGGTGGCAGACAACTGGCGCACGACAGACTCCGGTGAGAAACGAGACGAGGCTCGCAGATTAGCACGGCTGCAGGGCGGGTGTTACTGCCAGCAGTTCGTCGGTGGTGAGCAGGGTCACACTGCGCCCTTCCGGCAGGCTGAGGTGGCGCCACATCCAGTGATGGTGCTCGGTGATCTGGGCCGCGCTCAGGTGGGGGCGATCGGCGGTGGTGTGACCATCGCTCAACACCAGCACCTCGTACCCATGGGAGGCGGCACTGCGCACCGTGGTATCGACGCAAAAATCGGTGGCGCAGCCACAGAGAATGAGTCGATCGACCGGCTGCTCGGCCAGCAGGAAGGCAAGCTCGGTATCGAGAAAGCTGTCACAGGCCGTTTTGCGCACCCGGCTCTCTCCCTTGGCCGGTTGCAGCGCACTGTGCAACTGCCAACCCGGGGTGCCCGGTTCCAGTTCGGTACCGGGGGGCGAGTCATGCTGGATATAGATGACCCGTCCCTGTTGCTGCCTGACATGGGCCGCAGCCCGATTGATATTGGCCAGCACCTGCTCCTGGCGGTAACGGGGCTCGTTGAACAAGCCTTGCTGCACATCGATGATCAGTAACACATCCATATTTTACCCGCCGTTTCCTGGAAGATTAGGGTTGCAGCCACTGGCTGCAGTCACGACTGCGGGATTGATGCAGCGCGCCCATATCTTGCTTCATCTCGTCACTGTTTTGCCAGCGCTTAGGCAGCGGCATGATGGTTACCTGCACATCGGCAGCGGGATCTGCAACAGAGGTCTCATCTGTGCGGGGCACGACCAGCGCTACCTTGAGGGCAGGATTGCGGCTGGCGATGCGACTGGCGAGCCCAAGCCCCCCCTCGACGTGGAAATTGCCGGCGATATGCATGATCTGCTGGCCCGGGTGCTTGACGAGATAATCCACCATGCTCTCGGCCATGGTGTCATCCCAGCTGGTCTGGGCGGCGAAGCGGCGGGCGTTGCTGTCGGCATCGCCGTGGTGCATGGAAGCCATAAATTTCTGGCGATAGGGATCATCCCCCAGCGTCAGCTGGCGGGCCAGCTGGCTGCGACGTGCGGCTGGCAGTTTGTCGAGCCACTCAGCCCCCTCCTGACCGACACAGCTCACCAGGGGCTTGGGGGCGTTGGCGGCGATCACCGGCATCCGGTGAGCCTTGGCAAACTCCACCAGCGGGCGGTAGTCGCTTGGATAGTTGGGCCAGGCATTGCCTTCGCGGATCAAGGCCGCTTCACCAATCTGGTTCGCCAGATAGGCATCCAGCGTCTTCTGATCGGCGCGGCTGAACTGCTCCATGGAGAGGGCCAATGGCCGCCCGTGCTGCTGACCTGCGGTGTAGAGCCCGCTCAGCAGGCGTGATTGCAACAGATGCACGGCGGGATGGCTGTGCAGCTCACCCACCAGAATGATGTCGGCGTCGGCAGTGCGCGCGATCGCCTGCTCCAGCGTCAGGTCTGCGTCTCCCTCGCTGCTTAGCCGGTAGTCATAGAGCGTTTGCAACTGTGATGACACGGTTGGCTGGGTGGGGGTGGCACAGGCTGCCAGTAGCAGCGGCAGGGCGAGCAGGGGAAGTCGTCTAATCATGGGATCTCACGGCTGATATGCCCGGATGCCGGTGCATCTCGGGGGGCTAATAGAGAATAAGGGCAACACAGGGTGACAGTGTAAAACCAATTTGGTTCAAAGCAAATGAGAATGATTTCGCTTCTTGTTGATCTTTGTCGAGAGCCGGGTAATATGCGGCCTGTTTGATAACAGTTCTCAATAAGGATTCGCTGTGACCCATCATAACGCACTCTCTCTGGTTGCCCTCGCCGTGGCGGCCGGTCTCTCCTCCCAGGTCTTTGCTGCCACCCAGAAGGCGGATGAAGTCGTGGTCGTCAGCGGCTCACGGATGGAGCAAAAACTGGAAGATGTCTCCGGCCCCATCTCGGTGATCACCGCCAAGCAGATTGAAGAGCAGGTCGTCACCAACGTTGCTGACCTGTTCCGCTACGAACCAGGTGTGACCGTGCTCGGCGGTCAGGGGGATGCGCAGACCTTCATCATCCGCGGCATGGGGGAAAACCGAGTCAAGGTGGTGCGCGACGGTGTGCGCCAGAACGATGCCTACAGCAAGGGCGGTGTTGGCCAGAGCTACTTCGATACCGACATGATCAAGCAGGTAGAAGTGGCAAAGGGGCCGGCGTCTGCCGCCTACGGCTCCGATGCGCTGGGTGGCGTGATTGCCATCACCACCAAGGATGCCAGCGATTTCCTCAAGGGCAAGGATAGTTATCTGGATGTGACCAGCGGTTACGCCTCCAGCAGCCACCAGAAGATGGCGGGCTTTACCGGCGCCCTGCGCACTGGTGAAGTGGAGAACCTGCTGCGCTACACCTGGCGCGATGGCGGTGTGACCCAGAATTTCGACTCCACCAAGAACGACTTCGATATCGGTACCCACGCCCTGCTGCTCAAGAGCAAGTGGAACCTCTCCGATGAGCAGTTCCTCAAGCTGACCGTCGACTACCTGACCGATGGCGAGGAGCCGGATGCGGTCAAGCTCAACAAGGTCGGTACCGGTACTGCCCGTGTCTTTGATCAGCCCATCACCGACAAGCAGACCGACAACCTCTCTGTGGTGCTGGATCACGGCATCGCGCTGAATCAAGGCTGGGCTGATCGGATGGATAGCAAGGTTTACTTCGCCCGCACCAAGCAGACGCTGGATCAGTACGCCTCATCCAAGTATCCGGTCAGCCCCGGCAACCCCTATGTGACCAAAAACTCGCTGGATCACAACGTGTTCGATCAGAAGAACATCGGCGCCCAGCTGCAGTTCCACAAGGCGGTCGCCAACCACCGCCTGGCCTGGGGTGCTGAATACGAGCACACCGACAACGAACGTACCCGTTACAAGGGGCCGACGACTCCCGGTGATTTTGTCGGCTACAACGAGCTGAGTTTCCCGGCTACCACCAGCGAGCGCAGCGCCCTGTGGGCCTTTGACGAGATCAAGTTTGGCGAGCGCTGGGTGCTCACCCCGGGTGCCCGTTATGACTACTACCGGATGACTCCGGACAACGATCCGGCCTACACCGGCGACAAGCTGCACAAGTTCTCGGAAGGGGAGTTGTCACCCAAGCTGGGTCTGGTGTTCAAGGCCCACGAGGCGGCCAACCTGTTCGCCCAGTACAGCCACGGTTTCAAGGCCCCCATGTATGACAGTGCCTTCTCCACCCTGAACCATCAGGCGTACGGCTATCGCATCGAGCCCAACCCGAACCTCAATCCGGAGAGCAGCGACGGCATCGATCTCGGCGTGCGTGGCAGCAGCAACGGCTTCAGCTATGAAGTAGCCAGCTTCTACAACAAGTTCGAAGACTTCATCGAGATGGTGGAAGTGGGCAAAGAGGGGCGCACCGCCGTCTACCAGTACCAGAACCTGAGCAAGGCGACCACCAAAGGAGTCGAAGCCAAGGCGGATTACTGGCTCAACGACATCGTCAATGTATGGGGCAACCTCGCCTACATCGAAGGCAAGGATGGGGATGGCAACTACATCAACAGCCTGAGCCCGCTCAACGGCTCCGTCGGTGTGCGTCTGGAACAGTCCCAATGGAACTTCAACACCGCGCTGCGCTTTGCTGACGACATGGACAAAGTCCGTAAAGACAGCAAAGGCAAGGATTACGTGAAGAGCGCCGGTTGGGGTGTGGTGGATATGTACGCCCAGTTCAACCCGATGACCGACCTGCAGCTCAACGTCGGGGTCTTCAACCTGTTTGACAAGGAGTACACCAGCTACGAGCGCATCGCCGGTCGTGCCGAGGGCTCCGATAACAGCATGATGACTGAACCGGGCCGCAACCTGAGTGCACGGGTCAAATACGTATTCTAAAGAGCAAACAACAGACGCAGATGATCAAAGGGGCTTCGGCCCCTTTTTTGTCGCCGCCATATTGTGACGATGGCGCAGAGCAGATGTTTGCCTAAAAAAGAAACCCGCCATGGGCGGGTGGAAGGATTGCAACACTAACCAGGAGGAGGTGTTACCAGGTAGACCCCGCATCTTCGGTAATAGTTCAATTTTATTGAAGTTTTTTCGTTTTCTGCGCAGGGTTTCCATCGGGATCTGCGGGGGAGGATGGGTTATCATTCTGCTCCCGTCATCCGGTTGCAGAGGATCTATGCCCGCGTTTTCCTGGTTAGCGCTCTTTTTCGGCGCCTTCTATTTTGTCTACGGTGCTTACTTGCCGTTTTGGTCGCTCTGGCTGGAGGGGGTGGGCGTCAGCGCCGAGATGATCGGTCTCCTGCTGGGGGCGGGGATGGCGATCCGTTTTGCCGGCAACCTGATGGTGATGGGGCAGATCAAGGGGGCAGGGCATCTGCTGCCGGTTACCCGATTGTTATCTCTGCTCAGTCTGCTCGCCTTCCTTGGCTTCTATCTCAGCCATCACCTCTGGTGGCTGGTGGGCTTGACTCTGCTGGCGAACTTTATCTATCCGACCCTGATGCCGGTGGGTGAGGCGCTGGCGACCCGCATGGTGGTGCAGGCTCACCTCGATTACGGCAAGGTGCGGCTATGCGGTTCCTTTGCCTTTATCGTCGCCTCTACTCTGGTGGGGGCGCTGGTGGGCAACTTCGGTAGTGACTGGATTTTGCACACCATGGTGGCGGGGCTGGTGCTGATGCTGCTGCTCAGCTGGCTGCCGCTCTATCCGGCGCCACAGGATAGTCAGGGCGAGCGCGCCAAGGCGTCCTTGCTGGCAACCCTGCGCAGCGCACCGGTGCGTCGCTTCCTGCTGCTGACCGCTCTGCTGCAGGGGAGCCACGCCGCTTATTACGGTTTCAGCGCCATCTACTGGAAGGCGCAAGGATATAGCGGCACCATCATCGGCTATCTGTGGGCGCTCGGGGTGGTGGCGGAGATCTGTATGTTTGCCGCCGACAAGCGTTTCTTGCAGCGCTTTGGCGCCCAGAGTCTCTTTATCGCCGGTGCCATCGGTTGTGTGGTGCGCTGGGTATTGCTGGGGGCCTCGACCGAGTTGTGGGTGCTGGTGCTGGGGCAATTGCTCCACTCGGTGACGTTCGGTATGAGCCATCTGGGGGCGGTGCGCTTTATGACCCGTCAGCTACCGGCCGAGCAGTTGATCCCGACTCAGGCGCTCTATGCGGCCCTTGGCCTCGGCATGACGGTGGCGGCCCTGATGGCACTCTGCGGCGTGCTGTTCGAGCCTCTCGGCGGCGGCATCTTCTTCCTGATGGTGCTGGTGGTGTTGCCGGTGTTCTTCCTGCGGCTGCGTCCCTTTGCGCCCTCTGCGCAGGAGAGGGCTCCAGCTTGATATTTGTCTATTTGAATCATCACCTAACAAAAGGGAGAGCCACGGCTCTCCCTTTTTCGTTGCTGCGGTTTGCGGCGTTACTGCTGCTCGCCAAGATAGAGGCGGCTGAGACGGCGCCAGGTGTTCGAGCCGATGGTGCCGGCAAGTAGTTCATTGGAGGCGGCATCAAAGCGACCATCCAGCAGCCAGCCCAGTTGGGGCAGCAGTTGGGCCAGCGTCACGTCATTGTGTTGCAGCTCCCGCTCCAGCGCTTCCCAGAAGGCGCTCCCCTTGACGTAAAAGAGCGGGTAGTAGGAGCGATCGCCAGCCATCACCTCGCGGGCCGCCCGATAGAGACCACTCTCGCTATGGGGCAGCTGTTTGCCCCGCTCGGCCAGCTCGTTGACCGCCGTGACTTGATGCAGCCGAAAGCGGCGCAGCGCCTTGATGGTGAGGTACTCGGCGAGGCTCTCGTTGACCCAGGTGGGTTGTGGAGCAGAGTGGCGAGCGCTCAGGATATGCACCGCCTCGTGGGCCGAGGTGCGCAGCAGGCGCAAGGGGGCCTGTGGCGTCGGTTTGCCAGCCTCGGTGGGGTAGTTGGCGACAAACACCTGATCTCCGGCGGCGCCGCCGAGAGAGCGGGTCGCCACATCCCGTCCCAGCCACACCAGTTGCCACGGGTGAGTGGGTGGATCCACATCGAGCTGGAAGGCCAGATAGTCGATGATCTCATGCAGTTGCTGCTGCAAGGCCGGCAGATCGAGCTGATTGGCGGTCTCGTCATGGCTCAGCACCAGCCGCGGATCCGGCTTGGTGACGGGCACAGTTTGCAGACCAAATGGCAAGATCAGCGGTGGCTGGTTGACATCCGGTAACGGTTGGCAGCTGCCATCCGGCAGACATACCTTCCCTTGGCGGCTCCCCTGCTGGCGCACAAAGTTACCCCATTCGGTCAATAGCCACTGGTTGGGAGCGAACAGAAGCGACTGTTGGGCCGAGGCATCCGCACCCACTGTCGGAGCCGGTGTGAGCGTGATCTGCCAGCCAACCTCTTTGCAGGAGAAGGGCTGGTTGAGGGCAACCGGCTGGTTGTCTGCAAGGCAGACCAGCGCGGGGGAAACCGGCGTGGCACTGCCCGGCAACTGACGAGCGGGGAGCAGGGTAAAAGGGGGCTTGCCCTGCATGGTGAGGCGCACTTGCAGCACATTGGCGCTGGCGCCCCGCTCGATAAGATAGCGGGGGCCGCTCGCGTCATTGCCAGCGCAGGCCCACAGCGGCAGCAGCCACAGGGCAAACAGGGTGATATGACGACTCATAAGGGGTTAGTGCTCCTGCTCGTAGCCCAGCAGATCGCCGGGCTGGCAATTGAGTTCACGGCAGATGGCCTCCAGAGTGGAGAAGCGCACCGCCTTGGCGTGGCCATTCTTGAGGATCGAGAGATTGGCCTCGGTGATGTCGATGCGCTGGGCCAGCTCGCGGGCGGTCATTTTGCGCTCGGCCAGCAGGGCATCGAGGCGGATGATAATGGGCATAGGATCCTCACACCGTCAGTTGCTGTTCATCGGCCAGCAGTTTGGCCTCGCGCATGACCAGTGCCAGCGCCGAGACGATCAATCCGGCCAGCAGCAACTGAAAGTTTGAGGAGCTGATATTGATGGTGCCGTGCAGTTCAGGGCCTTGCAGAGTGAGCGCTATATCCAGCAGTGGCGTGGTGATGATCTCGGCGATGAAACTGGCACACAGCAGCAGTCCGATCATTTTGTAACGACGGATCTGGTCGAAGGTGAACAGCATGGCGCATCGATAGCCACGAAACAGCTGGAGCAGTTGCCACAGGATGAGCATGAAAACTACATCAGGCAGCAGCATGACCAAGGTCGCCAGCAGGCGGGTACCCACATTGAGGGGGTAGTCGGCAATCGAGGGGGCCGTAGTGGTCACTACTGGTGAGGGCATGTTCAGTGGGACATTACTGAGTGTGGAACCGTCATTCACTGCCAGGGCATCGACCAGCTCCTGATGCAGATAGTCGTTGCCACCCAACAGGTGTGACCAGGCTCCCATGACGGTCATAAGTGGGGTGGCCACCAGTGCAAATAGCAGAACCCACTCGATCAGGCCGCTCATTCGTTCGAGCTTGTTGTGTTTCATCGTTTATCTCCAGATGGAATGTGACAGAAAGATAAGGGCCATGAACGGTGCTGTCAGCAGGGTCAGCAGCAGGCACCATTCGATCAGGTCGCTGATGTGTCCGAGCGTATGGTGTTTCATCGTTTCACCTCTTGCTTGAAAGAGAAAAAAGATGGAGCGTGCGCGCATGAAATTATTGTTTATCAATAAATAGATGCTAGTGTTTATCGTTTTGCGATATAGAGTCAAGGCTAAACTTATTGAAAAACGATAATTTCAATCCGTTCGAAGGGGATGACTTTTGGCTGCTGCCTCTCTAGACTGGCGAGGTTGTATACAAAAACTCAACATGGACAAGGAGTTATCGATGCACCAGGGATGGCTGCTGATCGGATTGTCGCTCACCTATCTGGGGCTGCTGTTTCTGATCGCCTTCGTGGCAGACAAGCACAAACGGC
This sequence comes from Aeromonas sp. 604176, assembly GCF_049170755.1. Lineage (NCBI taxonomy): Bacteria > Pseudomonadati > Pseudomonadota > Gammaproteobacteria > Aeromonadales > Aeromonadaceae > Aeromonas > Aeromonas sp. 604176. The sequence continues at coordinate 1,007 of NZ_JAAKNE010000052.1, read as the reverse complement.
ACCGTCTCAAGGGGCAACCGCTGCTCTACAGCCTGTCGCTGGCGGTCTACTGCACCTCCTGGACCTTCTTCGGCACCGTGGGGCAGGCGAGTGAATCCCCCTGGTCGCCGGTGCCCATCTACCTTGGCCCCATGCTGGTCTTTCTGTTTGGCTGGCGGCTGCTGGCCCGCCTTATTCTGGTGGCCAAGCGCGAGCACATCACCTCCATCGCAGACTTTATCGCCGCCCGTTACGGCAAATCCCAGCGGCTCGCCATGGTGATCGCCCTCATCGCCATCATGGGGATCCTCCCCTATCTGGTGTTGCAGCTTAAAGCCATCGTCACCGGGCTGGATCTGCTGATGGTCAACAGCGGCGGCATCAGCCCGACCAGCAATACCAGCGAGTTGGCGCTCGGGGTTACTCTGCTGCTGGCGCTGTTCAGCATCCTGTTCGGCACCCGCCATCTCGATGCCACCGAGCACCACAGGGGGATGGTGGTGGCCATCGCTTTCGAGTCGGTGGTCAAATTGCTGGCCTTTATCGCGGTGGGGGGCTTCGCCCTCTGGCTGATCCTGAGCAAACCGGGCGAGGCTCACGAGCAGGTGACCCGCGACTTCTTTGCGCAGGTGGTGGCGGTGAGCCCCGGCAACCTGCTGGAGCTTGCCATCTATACAGTGTTGGCGATGTGCGCCGTCATCTGCCTGCCGCGCCAGTTTCATGTGACTGTGGTGGAGAACAATCAGGGGCAGGATCTGCACTGGGCGCGCTGGATCTTCCCGCTCTACCTGTTCGTGATGGGGCTCTTTATCTGGCCGCTGGCACTGGCGGGCAAACAGTGGGTGGGGGCTGACATGGCCTCCGACACCTATGTGATCAGTCTGCCGATGGCCCTCGGTTTCGATGGCATGGCGATGCTGGCGTTTCTCGGCGGCACCTCTGCGGCCACCGGCATGGTGATCGTCTGCACCATCGCGCTGGCGATCATGGTGAGCAACGATCTGGTGCTGCCGGTGCTGCTGCGCCGC